>CAZEEB010000193.1:0-4363 GCA_964511245.1 uncultured Paludibacter sp. | reverse complement strand
TATTATAAGGTAGCTATTCAGACAATTAAAGAATTAAAATGAAATTACTGGCTGTCGTTTCAACTTACTTTCCCGACCTGGAAGAACTTGAACGGAATATACTTTCTTATCTTCCGTGGGTGGATTATTTAATTATTTGGGAAAATACAGCCAAAGAAAAAAGCAATATTGAAAAACTCATTTCTAAATTAAATAACTCAAAAATAGAAATACGAACAACAGGAAAAAATGAGTTTTTGGCATTTCCGTTTAATGAATGCATCAAATGGGCTAAAAAACAAGGGTTTACACATATATTAACAATGGACCAGGATAGTAAATATGATGATAAACAATTTGAAATTTTCAAAAAACTAATTCAAGAGAATGATTCAGATGAAATTGCCATCTATGCTTCCACTAAAAATCAATCTCATAAAAAACCTGAAAAAATGATTGATATTGATAATGCAATTACTTCGGGTTCGGTTTATAATTTAAACATATTCAATAAGATAGGCTATTTTTCGGAAGATTTTCTGATTTATATGATGGACATAGAATTTGGCTTCAGGGTTAAGAAAAATGGTTTTCGGATAGTTAGTTTTCCTGAGATTTGTTTGAATCATAAGGCCGGATATGCTCTTAAATCATCAACCGGATTGGTTATTAATAACTATTCTGCTCAAAGTACCTATTATATTATTCGAAATACTATTTTGACCTGGCAACTTTATCCTGAAAATTATACTGTGATTGATAAATTAAGCTTTATTCGTTACAAAGTTATTTACAGAATACTAAAGTTGGTTCTTGAGGAGGATTCTTTCCTGAAATTCAGAGCAATTTTAATTGCATTAGTTCATGGAATATTCAGAAAGTCAGGAAGATACGATTTATAAAATAATACGAAATGCAAATTTGCTTCTATTTTCCATCCCTTAAAAACAACCAGAATAATGCTATTTTTGGAAGTATGTATTCAAGCTTTTTCAAACAGCTTGAAAATAAGGGTTTGATTGTAAAATTCACTACGGAATTGGCTGAAATAGAAGGTGATATATTAGTTGTAAGCATAGGTGGTGGGGGTGAACCATTTGCAGCTAAGGCAATGCGAAAGTTTAATGGGCCGGTTATTCTGAGCGTATATAACGCCTACCTTACTTTTAATAAATATTTTCTAAAGCGTTGGAATTCAAGAATATTATTTGCCTATAATCCTGATTTTGCCAGCTTGAATTTCGAAAAATATAAATCAGTAGGAATTTCATATTATCATTTCCCGTTTGGCTCAGATGAGCAGGTTTTTAAACCACTTGCTGTGGCAAAAAAATATGATATTGCTTTTTTGGGAAATGCAAATAGTGGTTTTGGAAGGGAAAAATATATTCAGAAATTGACACAATATGCACTTTCGAATAATCTGAAAGTGTTTTTGGCAGGTGCAGGCTGGGATAAATTTGGATTTCCTTATCGCATTGTAAATCATGGTGTAGAAACTAATCTAATTTATAATGAATCCAAGGTCTGTGTCAATATACATAACAACCGCCAGTTTGCCGGAATTGACAAGGAAATGGACGCTAATAATCGATTGTTTGATCTTGCCATGGCCGGATGTTGTCAAATAACAAATGGCGAGCAAGTGGTATCCCGATATTTTGCTTATAATGAAGTGATTACAGCCGATGAACCTGAAAGCTGGATTCAAAAAATTGATTACTATCTCAAACATGATGCTGAACGTATTTTGCTTGGTCAAAAAGCAAATGAGAGAGCTTTAATTGAACATACCTGGGAAAAAAGGGCAACCGACTTTGTTGAAATGCTAAATGAAAATTATGCATTCTTTTTTGACAGAAATCAAAAAATAAATTACTATAAAGCCTTTTTAAGGTATTTAGATCAGTTTTTAATACCACGATATTTGTTTAAGGAAATAAAGATTGTTCGGTTTTTACTTAAAAAAATCGGGCTATATAATAATATTTAAACCAGATTTACTCTATTTTCAGAATGAAAGTTTCAATTCTAATGCCCACATACAATGATGAAAAGCACATTGCTTTAGCTATACAATCGGTTGTTAATCAGTCGTATACAGACTGGGAATTGCTTATAATGGACGATGGAAGTAAGGATAATACTGATAGAATTGTATCCGGTTTCGGTGATTCTCGTATACAATATTTTCGTCAAGAAAATAAAGGACAACTTGTTGCATTAAATAATCTATGTGCTTATATATCAGGCGAAATAGTCATGATGTTACATTCTGACGATAAATTATATTGTAATGATACTCTTGAAAAAAACCTGGTTTATTTTGCTGACCCCAAGGTGGATGGACTTTATGGAGATTTGCATCAGTTCTTTGATTCGGGAAAACCCGATGAGATTGTTGCTGCACCAAAGAAAATGAATAAAACTGCTGTTTATAAATTGATAACTTTATTGGGTTCAAATATCATTTTCGATCATTTTTTTGTACGCCGTGATAAATTTGAAAAAAATGTACGTTTTAATTATTTTCGTTACTATATGCCTTATTGGCTGAATTTTACAGAAAGTGCTGTTACGAGTTTGAACCTCAAATACACTGACTTTCCGTGGTATCATTACCGGGTTTCTGATCAAAATTACACCAATTCTGTTATTGGAAATTTTGAAGTTTATTTTACCCGCTTCCGATCAATCTTCTTTCTTTCGGAATATTTGACTGTACCATTTCCTCTGATTCAAAAAGAGTTGTTAAGAAGATATAATATTGTAACTCTTGTTTTGCCTCAAAAGTCTAGTAATAAGCATATTGCAACTTGTTATGAGGCTAATATCCGGAGTATGAAAAGTAGAACTGAGAATGCATACACTGCTTATTTCGAAAAACTCGTTTCCTTTTATAAATCAAATTCAATAAAAACGATTGTTCTTAAATCAAAAATAGAAATAAGCTATCAATCGTGTGAAGCTAGAAAGTTTTACAATGATTTGAAAAACAATAGCTTAGAACCAGTTGTTGCTGAAATCATAAATAATTTGGCCATTGGTTTTCGAAAAATTTCAGTACAATCTGAGCAAGAAAAATTGTTATTGAGTGAATTACTAATGGTGCTTTGCATCAGAGCCGAAATAGTTGTTGTAAAGAATTCAAAACAATGAAACAAGAACGAAACATATTAATTGATGTACTAAAGGGTTTTGCCATATTATTGGTGGTGTTAGGTCATTCGGTTCAATATAATATGCCGGGGAATTTTGACAATAGCTTGATTTTCAGAATTATTTATTCATATCACATGCCTTTGTTCATGTTTTTAAGTGGATTTGTGAGTTTTGGAACATTTGATGGGAGCAAAACCAAATTGATAAAACGGTTCAAATCATTGATTATCCCATTTTGGTGTTGGTTTATCATTTCGTATATTTTTTCGTGGTTAATTTATAATTTGAAAGGTGGGAGTGAACCTGATTTTCTGAATTCAATATTGGAAGTGTTGAAATCGCCTGATCATGGATTGTGGTTTCTTTGGGTTTTATTTTTGAATATTCTGGTATTATTTATATCATTGAAAATCAGCTCAAAATATGAAGAAATATTGTTGTTAGTATTTTTTGCGCTAATTAATGTTTTGGTGCCACTTACTGGATTTACTATGCTTGGAATGGCATCTTTAACAAAATTGCTACTTTTCTTTTCAATCGGATATATTTTTAATAAACATGCTTCGAAACTAAAAAAAACAATATCATTAGCTGGCTTTTTATCGTTAATTTTTTATCCTGTTTTAGTGGCTTTTTGGTCACGTTCAGGCATTCCTACATTTGCTGAGTATATAACGTTAATACAGCCATTGAAAACTATAATTATCTGGGTGTTCAATCAAGCAGTTCCTTTAACCGGAATTCTGGCTAGCTATAAATTGTTTGATTTAATTGTCAATTACGAATTTGTATTTAAAGACTCACTTATTTCACTTGGCAGAATATCGCTTGAAATCTATTCAACACATTTCTATTTCTTTTCTTTTACCTACCTTTTGGTCTTCATTCCGTTGGACTATCGAATTTCTTTGACGTTTTTAGTAACTCTAACCGCAACATTATTGATTCAATGGTTGCTGAAAAAATCTAACTGGGCTTCATTTCTTCTTTATGGAAAGCCTTTTAAACAATAAAAGAAAGACTGCTATCAGATTAAATAGCAGTCTTATTTTTATCCTAAAGTTTCATAGACTGAAGCAATTTATTTACCTATACCCTGTTCGCCGTAGCGTAAATAATCCAGCATCCGATGAGTTCGGCATAGCGAAAGACGCTATGCCGAACACCAGCACCTTTTACGCTATGGCGAACAGAGACATTCCTATAACTTTGATTTATTGAA
>CAZEEB010000192.1:0-4397 GCA_964511245.1 uncultured Paludibacter sp. | reverse complement strand
CTAACAGCAATAAGGTGCTTTTTGGTTGGTGGAAGTTGGTAATCATTCCATTTACTACGCGAAACTTGTAACCCGGCTTAATCATAATTTGCGTTTCGGCATGAAGGGTTGTCAGATTATTTTGATCCAGATAATCCAGGATATTTTGCAAAGCATCATAAGTCGAAATTTCTTTGTTATTTTCATAAGGTGCCCACTGCTCAACATGAAGAGTCTTTAAGTCCCTCTTCGGGGGATTTAGAGGGCTTAAATAATATAAACTTTCCAATGTTCTTACTGAGGTTGTTCCCACAGCTATAATATTACCAAGCTTTTGTTGCAACTGTTCAATGGTGCTGCGATGAACCGAAATAACTTCGGTATGCATGTGGTGTTCGGCAATATCGAGGGTCTTGACCGGCTGAAACGTTCCGGCACCAACATGCAACGTCAATTCTTCGGCTTTAATATTTTTGGCTTCCAAACTTTTAAAAACATCGGATGTAAAATGCAAACCAGCCGTTGGAGCTGCTACTGAACCTTTTATTTTGGAATAAACGGTTTGGTAAGTTGTCAAATCACTTTCTTCGGTCTTGCGGTGTAAGTATGGCGGAATTGGCAGTTCTCCGGTTTTTTCAAGAATATCGGCAAAATGAATATCAGAATTATCCCAGCTAAATCGAATGCTGTGTGTATTTCCTTCTGTTTCAATCAATTCAGTATTGAAAACACAGGTTTTTTCGGCAATTTCAACAGTTTTACTAAGTGTTTCTCCTTTCCATTTTTTCAGATTGCCAACCATACATTTCCAAATACATTCGCTGTTTGTAGCTAGCGATTGAGCATAATCAGCAGGTAAAAGTGGTTCTAAACAAAACACTTCAATGTGCGCTCCGGTAGTTTTCTGAAAAATCAATCGCGCTTGAATTACCCTTGTGTTATTATAAACAAGTAAGGCATTATGGGGCAAAAAATCAGCAACGGAAGCAAAAATGCTTTCTGAAATTTTTCCTTTTTTATAAATCAATAATTTCGAACTATCTCTTTGATTTAGAGGGAATTTTGCAATGCGTTCATCCGGCAATTTATAATTATAATCGTCGATAAAAATGGGTTGGTAAGGTACAGATTTTTTCACTCAAAACTAAATTTTACAGGAATTTAATAAAGTATAATATTTTGAAAAGTTATAAATTCCGCATCGCATTAAAAAATTCCCAAATAATAATTCCACCTGTAACACTCACATTCAGAGAGTGTTTAGTTCCAAATTGAGGAATTTCGATGCAACCATCGCAAATGTCAATTACACTTTGTTGTACGCCTTTCACTTCATTGCCCAAAATTAAAGCATATTTTTGGTTTTGGATTAATGTTAAACAGTCAAGTTTTAGGCTTTCCTGAGCTTGTTCAATGGCAAATACGGTATATGCTTTTGATTTTAAATCGTTTACCGCTGATTGAGTGCTTTCAAAATACTTCCAGTTCACAGTATTTTCGGCACCTAATGCTGTTTTATGAATTTCGGCATGAGGAGGGCAACAGGTTATACCACACAAGTAAATTGATTCAATTAAAAAAGCATCGGCTGTACGAAATATCGAACCCACATTGTGCAGACTTCGAACATTGTCGAGTATTATTATTACCGGTATCTTTTGTTTTTCTTTGAACTCCTCTGGTGTGAGGCGATTCATTTCTGTTATTTTTAACTTTTTCATATAAAGTATTCCCACTGAATTCAGTGATGTTGGTGCTGCAAAATTACGACAACTTTTATCGTTTTTCAGCTAAATCTTTAGGAATATTTTTTAGTCGTGCCAGTCGCCGTTTATTTTTATTAAATCAATTAGTTTATCAACAGCCTCATCCTCAGGAATATTACGTTCAAGACATTCTTTTTTCTTATACAAGCTCACTTTTCCGCGTCCTGCACCTACATATCCATAGTCAGCATCGGCCATTTCGCCAGGTCCATTTACAATGCAACCCATAATACCTATTTTCAAACCGGTAAGATGTGAAGTTTTCGCTTTAATTCGCCCTACCACTGTTTGCAGATTAAACATGGTTCGTCCACAGCTGGGACACGAAATAAATTCTGTTTTGCTTACCCGAACCCGCGATGCTTGAAGTATTGCAAAAGCAACCGAATTGACTTCTTCCACAGTTATTTTTCCATTATTTTGGAGAAAAATACCATCACCAAATCCATCAATAAACATTACTCCAAAATCGGCTGCTGCCTTAATCTGTAAATGTTGCAAGTTGTTTTCTGTATATTTGCGACATAAAATAACCGGCACATCACATCCGGCATTTAACAATGTGTGAAAAAATGCACGTTGTTCACCTACAGCATTTTTATGTTCAGTTTGAAGAAGTATAACCACATCTTTTCGTTCTTTTAAAACTGCCAAAACAGTTGCAGACAAGTTGCTGTAAGTTAATTCCAAAAATTTGATTTCGGTTTTATCATTGTTCAATTCATGAATTGTTGCAGGAGTAAAAATTGTATGCGAGCTGTCATTTGCAGCTAATATTCTTCCGCCTTTCAAAATAAAATCCGGCAAGGTAGCAAATCCTCCATCGCTCGAAGCAATAACCACCGGCACATTTTCGGCACCAATATTTGCTACTGAGTGTGTTTTACGGCGACAGTATTCAAATTTGTTATGCTCTGTATTTTCTATGGATTCAATAGGCTTATGTCCTTCACGCTCGGAAGTGTATGACACCAATAACTTGCCAACCGGCACTTCAACTTCGGGATCTTCGCTTAATGATACCCGTATTGTATTTCCTATACCATCGGCAAGTAACGCACCTATTCCCACAGCCGATTTTATTCGTCCGTCCTCGCCATCACCAGCTTCGGTTACGCCCAGATGGAGTGGATAATTAAATCCAAATTTCTCCATTTCCGCTACCAACAACCTAACCGTATGAACCATCATTACGGTGTTTGATGTTTTCATGGAAATTACCACATTGTGAAAATTTTCTTCGTTGCATATTTTCAAAAACTCCAAGCACGATTCCACCATACCCCGCGATGTGTCACCGTAGCGGTTCATCATGCGCTCGCTGAGCGAACCATGATTTATTCCGAGGCGTATAGCCGTGTTATGTTGTTTACATATTTGCAAAAACGGAATAAACCGTGATCTAACTTTCTGGTATTCACTTTCAAATTCCGCATCGCTGTAATCCGAATTGTCGCCAATTTTAATACTTCCAACATAATTTCCGGGGTTAATACGTACCTTTTCAACCTGAGTGGCTGCCACATCGGCTGCATTGGCATTGAAATGAATATCGGCTACTAAAGGTACATCGCAGCCTTTTTGACGTAATGCAGCATGAATTTTACCAATGCTTTCGGCTTCACGAATTCCTTGTGTGGTAAAACGTACAATATCGCCTCCGGCTTCTACAATTCGTAAACATTGTGCTACCGAATTTTCTATATCATTCGTATCGGTATTAGCCATCGATTGTACACGAATGGGTTGATTACCCCCTAGTAATAACTTACCAACCTGAACTGTATCAGAAATCCGGCGATTATAATTAAATTGATTGAGTTTCCACATATTTTTACATTGTATAAAATTACACTTGATATTAAACCACAAAATTAATCTTTTTGAATATAGAAACGAAATTGCAGTAAAAAAGTTGAAAAATATTTTAAAGGCTATCCAATATCTTTGTATACAGGCATCACTAATTCTTGTCTTCAGAAATAATTATTCATCCTAAACTTGCATTTGAAAACTCTGGAGTTCTGTTAAACGAGATGTTTAGGGCAAAGACTATTCTTTAACTCCTCATTTGAACATTACTTGCGTTAATTTGTAATCGTTTTCGCAACATAATAAAAATACAAAATAAATAAAGAAATTTTTCTCTAATTCCTTTTTTATACGAAAAAAAATCAGGATATTTGTATTCAAATTCAAAGCCACAATTCAAAACGATATTCAACAGAATATCAGTTTGTTGCGTTGTTTCAGATTTAAATAATTATTCTTTTTTTGAAAAACTATCAAAACGGATTATAAAATGAAAGAAATTAAATTCAGTCTTGTTTACCGCGATATGTGGCAATCGTCCGGCAAGTATGTGCCACGTAAGGATCAGTTAGCCAAAATTGCTCCGGTAATCATTGAAATGGGATGTTTTGCCCGCGTAGAAACCAATGGTGGAGCTTCGGAACAGGTAAACCTGCTTTACGGCGAAAATCCGAACGAAGCCGTTCGCACATTTACCAAACCATTTAACGAAGTGGGTATTCAGACTCATATGCTCGACCGTGGTTTGAACGGTTTACGCATGAATCCCGTTCCTGCCGATGTGCGCGAGTTGATGTACAAAGTGAAAAAAGCTCAAGGAGTGGATATTACGCGTATTTT
>CAZEEB010000191.1:0-4401 GCA_964511245.1 uncultured Paludibacter sp. | reverse complement strand
ATTCGTATCCGGCAATAATCATACGTGCCACCCAGAAAAACAGAATTTCAGGAGCAGTCACCAAATCATTGGTTGGATAATAGTAGTTGATTTCTTCGTTTTCAGGATTGTTAATACCATCAAAAACCGAAATAGGCCACAACCAAGATGAGAACCATGTATCCAGCACATCGTCATCCTGAACTAAGTCTTCTTCTTTTAAGTTTTCAATTATTTCTATCCGTCTTTTTGCAATACTTTCACGAATAAAATTATCCGAAATATTTTTGTCTTTGCCTAATTCATTTTTTAATTCATTAAGCATAAATTGCTTTTTGTCCTTAAATTTTTCGAAAGCAGCATTTCTTGTTAATGCAACAATGTAAAAGCTCTGATTCGGTCCATACCATACAGGAATACGATGCCCCCACCAAAGTTGACGTGAAATACACCAGTCATTCACGTTTTCCATCCAATGGCGGTAGGTATTTTTGAATTTGGCAGGATAAAGTTGAATATCGTCGTTCATTACAGATTCCAAGGCTGGCTTCGCCAATTCTTTCATTTTCAGGAACCATTGCATCGATAGCTTTGGTTCAATTACCGCGTCTGTACGTTCAGAGAACCCAACTTTATTGGTATAAGGTTCTACTTTTTCTAATAAATTAGCATTCTCTAAATCAATTACAATTTGTTCTCTAGCATCAAATCGATCCATTCCAATATACAATCCAGCAACATCATTAATTGTTCCATTATCGTTAAAAATATCAGTGACATTCAATCTATGTTTTTGTCCTAACATATAATCATTTACATCGTGGGCAGGAGTTACTTTCAAACAACCAGTGCCGAACTCCATATCAACATACTCATCTTCAATTATATCAACAGCTTTATTTAATAAAGGAACTATTACTCTTTTATTTCTTAACCATTTATATCTGGCATCATTTGGATTTATACAAACAGCTTCATCACCTAATATGGTTTCTGGGCGAGTTGTAGCTACTACAATGTATCTGTTTTCACTATCAAATTCAACTTCATAACGTAAATAATAGAGCTTTCCGTTTACTTCTTTGTGGATTACCTCCTCATCACTCAGAGCTGTCAACGCTTTCGGATCCCAGTTTACCATGCGCACACCGCGATAAATCAATCCTTTTTCGTACAAATCGGCAAAAACCTTCAATACGCTTTCGGAACGTGGCTCATCCATGGTAAAAGCTGTTCTGTCCCAGTCGCACGAAGCGCCCAGTTTTTTCAACTGCTCCAGAATAATTCCACCGTGTTTGTGCGTCCAGTCCCAGGCGTGACTTAAAAACTCTTCGCGGGTCAGGTCGGTTTTCTTGATTCCTTCGGCTGCTAGCTTACCAACCACTTTTGCTTCTGTAGCAATAGAAGCATGATCCGTTCCTGGAACCCAACAAGCATTTTTGCCCTGCATACGCGCCCGGCGAACCAACACATCCTGAATAGTATTGTTGAGCATGTGCCCCATGTGCAACACACCGGTTACATTTGGCGGAGGAATAACAATGGTGTAAGGTTCACGACCATCAGGTTTTGAACTAAAAAAGTCGTTGTCTAGCCAATATTGATACCATTTCGATTCGATGTCGGTGGGATTGTACTTACTTGCGAGTTCCATTTTATAATTTACGATTTATATTTTTTTCCATTTATGATTGCACTTAAAGGTATGCAATCGGTTCTTTTTCAGTGAAATATGAAATTTAGACTAAAAATTTTCAAGTTTGCAAAGATAGCAAAAAAAGAACTCATTGAAAAATATATTCCTGAAAACAAAGACGGTCAGCTCATATAATTATGAACTGACCGTATTATGAAAAAATAAAATCTGTTATTGAACCAAAACTTTGTGTGTTTGTCCGTTAATTCGGAGAAAATAAATTCCTTTATTTACATTTTGAATGAAATGATTCTCAACATAAACTGACTTTATCAATTCTCCAGTGAGATTATATAATTCAATTTGTGCCTTACCATTAAATTGAGCATTTATAGCACCATTAATTGAATTTATTGTTATTGAACTTTGGGTTGGGGCTGTAGTATTTGTTGTTTGTGAAACAACCAATGATCCGGAAACATTTGAAGTACCATTCCAAAATCCACTACTAAATCCTCCATAAAGATAGCTTAATGCGCCTATTTGAAAACGACTGGCATAGTAATATGTTCCTACTGATGGAATTATTGAACCGATATCTAATTTATATTCATCATTATTCCCTTGTGCAGTAGAATTATAAGCAGCTAAATTCCAACTTGATTCTGACCAAGTGCTTGGGTCTGTATTTGTAGAATTGTAACCTATCCAGCATTTAATTCCGGCTCCTTGACCAGCACCAGGCGTTAAACCGGCTTTATAAACTTGGGCATAAACCACATAAGGTGCACTTAAACTAATAGTTCCACTTCCCGGATATTGCAAGTTTACCCAATCAATTTGTGTTGGTGGAGAAGGTATATTGAAAGCATTTGATGTTACACTAGTTAATGACCCCGAAGTAAAAGTAATGGTTGCGCCTGTAACTGCAGCAGCGCTTGTGGCTGTGAGTCCTGAAAAAGTGGCTGTTCCGGAAGTTGCTGCTACGGTTGCAGTTCCACCTAAAGTCCAAGTTCCAGCATCAGCTTTTGCAGCGAGTATTGAAGCAGTGCTTGATGTTAGATTGCCATATTTATCTTGAACAACAACAACTGGTTCCACAGCTAAAACCCCACCATTTGTTGTGGGAGCAGTAGGTTGAGTGGTGATAGCTAATTTTGCTGCCGCTCCAACTCCTATTATTTGAGTAACACTGGCATTAGTATAACCTGTAGCTGAAACCACAATTGTTTTTGAACCTGAACTTTGTAATAATGTAGATACTGATGGAGTAAATGTTATTTTTCCACTACTTGTTGAATATGCTCCACTTGCCAAAGTGCTGGCATCAACAGTTATTCCGGTAATTGCAGCACGCCATGCAGCATCATCAGTAAAAGTTACATCAAAAGCTGCATCTACTGTTGCACCTGTTGCCGATGTAAGAGTTGGAGTTGTAGCCGCAGCTACTGTATAATTATAATTTAAATTATTATTATTACCCATTTCTAATGTAAAATAATCAGCATCGGCAGCCGTGCTTATAGTAGACTGATTGGAAGTAAAGCAATAATAAATTATATTTTTACCTACAGCTTGAGCCGGAATAGTTGCTGTATATGGGTTTGCACCTGTAGTCATTGCAACTACCGAAGATGTAGCCCAGCTATCGGTGGTATAGCGCAAATAACAATATTCTCCTGTTTGCAAAGTGGCACTCAAAGTTGCTGAAACTGTTACAATTTGACTACTTGGTGCAGTAATATCTCTTGTAACTGTGTTAATAGTTCGTGGATTGTATGTAGTTTCTAAAACTGATGCAGATGCATTTGATCCATTTGCAATATTTTGAATAATAAAAGTATAATAATTCCCTATAGTTGAGGCATATAATCCATCAGTACCATTATTATATGCAGTGAATTTTGAATTTTTTGTTATGGTGGCCCCTGCTCCCCACGAAGAACCCCATGAGCCATTATTGTCAAATTTAAAATGTCTACCGGCACTAGTCGCTGTTTCTTGAATACGACATTCCATTATAGCTCCCTTTTGTGCCAAAACTGTTGTTCCCCATGAATTAAATTCACCCCTGAAATTTACAGGATTAGCAAAAGTATTTGTTGCAATTAATGTACAAAAAACTAAAACTACAAAAAATAGCTTTTGAATTGTACATTTTTTATTTAAAATAGGATTTACGGTTTTAAAAACCGAAAAATGTGTAAAGTCTGTTCTCATAATATTCAATTTTTTAGAATGATTAATAATTTGTCAACAAAAATATCGATTATGATCATATTACTATTACAAAGTGCTAGTTTTTTTGCTTAATAAAAATGCAAACGTTTGCGTGTTGAATAGTGATAAGATTTTGGTCGAAAATTATAAATTATTACTATATTTGCAATAATAAAATTATTTTATGAAGAAAATTATAAATTCGGTCAATGCACCTGCTGCTATTGGACCATACAGTCAGGCTGTTGAAGCCAATGGAACTTTGTATATTTCAGGTCAGCTGCCCATAAATCCAAGCCTTGGGAAGATTGAAGCTATTGATATTACATCTCAGACAGAACAAGTATTTGCCAATATAAAGGCTATTCTAGATGAAGCTGGTTATAGTTTTGCCGATGTGGTTAAATCAACAGTTTTTATGTCAGATATTGCTGATTTTGCTGCAATGAATGAAGTGTACAAAAAATATTATCAGACAGAATGTCCAGCACGTTCGGCATTTGCAGTTAAATCTTTGCCACTTGGAGCTTTGGTAGAAATTGAAACTATTGCTATTAAATAAATTT
>CAZEEB010000190.1:0-4433 GCA_964511245.1 uncultured Paludibacter sp. | reverse complement strand
GAGAATTATTTCCCGCAGATTTCGCAGACTTTCGCGGATTTATTCTGCGCTTATCCGCGTAATCTGCGGGGAAAATTTTATTGTATAAATGAAAAATATATTTCTTATCATTTTTCTGTGCCTATTGGTTTCCTGTGGCAATAAAAGTGTGAAACGGGGAAAAGAACATCCTTCCGATACGCTTAAACTAACTTATGCACAAGGTTTTGCAATCAAATATTTCTCCGGTTACAAAGAAGTAATTGTGTACAGTCCTTGGGTGAAAGGAACGGAATATGCCCGTTATTATCTGGTAAAAGACACTAAAACCAAAACACCTGCCAATGGAACGAAAGTACAAATTCCGCTGAAAACGCTGGCTGCAACTTCAGTAACTCACTTCGAATTTTTGAGTTTGCTGAAAGAAATACAAACCCTCACAGCCGTTTGTTCGCCCGAAATTATTTACAATGCCGAAATAAACAGACGATTAAAAAGCGGAACAATTACCGATTTGGGTAATGCGTTTAATATCAATGTGGAAAAAACCCTACAACTCAAACCCGCTGCAGTGATGATGAGCGGTTACAATCAGAATGATCCTTATGCTGTGCGTGTTCAGCAGGCAGGAATACCGGTGATTTTCAACAACGAGTGGATGGAAACTTCGTTGCTGGCACGGGCTGAATGGATTAAATTTGTAGCTGCATTTTACGATAAAGAAAAACTGGCTGACAGTATTTTTCAAGCTGTGGATAAGCGTTACAATGAGATCAAAGACAAAGCTGCTGCTGTGAAAACCAAACCAACCATCATGGCTGGTTCAAATTTTCGCGGAACGTGGTATATGCCATCGGGACGGAATTATATGGGCAAACTTTTTGCCGATGCGGGTGCAAAATACTTTTATGCAAACGACACCACCGCCGGAAGTCTGCCGCTGAATGTGGAAACCGTGCTGAAAAATTTTTCTGAAACCGATGTTTGGCTTAACTGTAATTTTAAATCTATTGACGATTTGCTGAAAGCCGACCAGAAACATGCCTATTTCCGTCCAGTGAAACTAAAACAGGTTTATAATTTCAATAAACGCCTTTTGCCTTCCACTGCTAATGATTTTTGGGAAAGTGCAGTGGCACGACCGGATTTATTGCTTTCGGACGTAATTTCAATTCTTCATCCGGAATTAATGCCTGGATACAAGTTAGTATATGCTGAAAAATTAAAATAAACAGATGAAGTCTCGTCCTTTTATATTGTTCCTTTCACTTTCCATTCTGACATTTGGGCTTTTTTTCGCCGATCTGGCATGGGGAAGTATTCATATATCCCTACAAGAAATACTATCCGTTTTTTTCGGAAAAAAAGTAGCGGGAATCAATTCGGAAATACTTCTTAATTTCCGATTGCCAAAAGCCATTACAGCCATTCTGGCGGGAGCTTCACTGTCGGTATCGGGGCTGATGATGCAGACGCTTTTCCGCAATTCATTGGCCGATCCGTATATACTCGGAGTGAGTTCGGGTGCAAGCCTCGGGGTGGCTTTGGTGATGATGTCGGCTTCAATATTGCCTGTTGCTTTTGTGAGCAGCGGCTGGGCATTAATTGTTGCAGCAATTATCGGTGCTTCGGTGGTGCTGGCTTTAGTAGTTGGTGTTTCATTTCGGGTGCAAAATTCAGTTTCTTTGCTCATTGTTGGGCTTATGTTTGGCACTATTGCAGGTTCAATTGTAAGCGTACTTCAGAATTTCAGCAATCCGGATGCCATCAAACTTTTCGTGATGTGGACATTTGGAAGCTTGAGTGCAGTTACATGGAATTACATGCAAATTTTGGTACCGGTTGTTTTTGTTGGATTGGGGTTGGCATACTTTCTGCAAAAACGATTGGATGGATTATTGTTAGGCGAAAATTATGCTCGTGGTTTAGGTGTTTCCATTGTTCATACCCGTTTTTTGATTGTTGTTGCAACTGGTTTATTAGCAGGTGGAATCACAGCTTTTACCGGACCTATATCTTTTGTAGGTGTTTCAATTCCACATATTGCCCGTGGTATTTTCCGTACTTCGAGTCATAAAGTATTGATGCCGGCATCCGTACTTTGCGGTGCATCACTCATTTTGTTTTGCGATATAATTTCACAAATTCCGACTTACACATTGCCAATAAATACAATAAGTGCACTGTTTGGTGCTCCGATAATTATTTGGATAATATTAAAAAAACGCTTGTAGTTAAGCACTTATTCGTAACATTACAGATAATCATGTCAATCCTAACAACAGATAATCTTTCAATCGGTTATTCCAAAAATGGAAAAGACGATATAATTCAATCCACGCTTAATTTGCAACTTAGAGCAGGTGAATTGGTATGTATGATTGGTCCAAATGGAAGCGGAAAATCAACTTTGTTACGTACACTTTCAGGATTACAAAAGCCATTAACAGGAAAAACTTTGATTGACGGTAAGGAAATTTCGAAGTTAAAACAAATCGAAAAAGCGCTTTTGATTTCGTTGGTTTTGACTGACAGGATTGATATTGAAAATGCAACAGTTTACAATATTGTTTCGTTAGGACGACATCCACATAGCAACTGGTTGGGAAATTTAAGCAAAAATGACGACTCAGTTATATTTGATGCCATTAAAATGGTTCATCTGGAAAATAAAATACAGCATAACATAAATGAATTGTCGGATGGAGAACGACAACGTGTTATGATTGCAAAAGCTTTGGCACAAGATACACCTATTATAATGCTTGATGAACCTACAGCACATCTCGATTTACCTAACAGGGTGGAAATCATGTTATTACTTCATCGCTTAGCTCACAAAACTGAAAAGGCGATTTTGCTTTCAACCCACGAACTCGATTTGGCACTTCAAGCTGCCGACCGGATTTGGCTTATAAGTACCGAGCGTGGAGTGGAGTTTGGTGTGCCCGAAGATATGGTTTTTAATGGAAGTTTTAATCATGCTTTTGAAAGTAAATCATATTATTTCAATGCCGATAATGGTAATTTTTCATTAAATTATCCAATGACACGAAAAGTTTGGGTTTCGGGACATAAAACACGAATGTACTGGACTTTACGAGCATTGGCACGTGCCGGTTTTATGGTTGTTGAAGATGCTGATAATCTGATACTTGTAACTGAAACAAGTTGGAAAATACAGGAAAATACATATTACACAATTGAAACATTATTGGCTGATTTGAATTTGAATTTTGAAAACTAATAATACACTTAAATTAAATATTTAACACATTGCCATTAATATTTTAAAATCAAAACATAAATAAAATGAATGCTTTAACTAACACCGATTTCCATTTTGATGGACAGACAAATGTATATCACGGTAAAGTACGTGATGTTTACACCGTTAAAAATGATTTACTTGTTATGGTTGCTACTGATCGTATTTCGGCTTTCGATGTGGTTTTACCAAAAGGAATTCCTTACAAAGGACAAATGTTGAATCAAATTGCAGCCAAATTTCTTGACGCAACAGCCGATATTGTTCCAAACTGGAAACTGGAAAGTCCAGATCCGATGGTAACCGTGGGACTACGATGCGAAGGATACCCTGTAGAAATGATTGTTCGAGGTTATTTGTGCGGAAGTGCCTGGAGAACATACAAAAGTGGCATACGCGAAATATGCGGCGTAAAAATCCCTGACGGTTTGCGCGAGAACCAACGTTTCCCACAGCCTATCATCACTCCCACTACCAAAGCTGAATTAGGTCGTCACGACGAAGATATTACCCGTGAAGAAATTCTGAGTCAGGGACTTGTTTCTGTAGAAGAATACGAATTGCTGGAGAAATACACGATGGAGCTTTTCATTCGTGGAACTGAAATTGCTGCCAAACGTGGATTAATACTGGTGGATACAAAATATGAATTCGGCCGTCGCGACGGAAAGATCTACCTGATTGACGAAATTCACACACCAGATTCTTCACGTTACTTCTATTCTGATAGTTATCAGGAGCTTTTCGAAAAAGGGGAAGCCCAAAAACAACTTTCGAAAGAATTTGTACGCGAATGGCTAATGGCAAATGGTTTTCAGGGCAAAGATGGACAACAGGTTCCTGAAATGACTCCTGAAATTGTAGCCGGAATCAGCGAACGATATATCGAATTATTTGAAAACATAAGTGGTGAAACTTTCGATAAAGCTGATTTAAAAAACATTGTAGGTCGAATTGAAAAAAATGTTGTTGATTTTTTGAAAACAGTTTAAACAATAAAACTCTGAAAACCAAACCATTTTTAGATTCTGAATTCTGAATTCAGAATCTAAAAATGAAAAATCGTTTGGTAGTTTCGCAAAAAGCACTATCTTTGCAGCGCTTTAGAAATTAAGCATGCCATTGGAGAGATGGCAGAGTGGTCGATCGCAGCGGTCTTGAAAACCGCCGTACTGCAAGGTACCGG
>CAZEEB010000189.1:0-4527 GCA_964511245.1 uncultured Paludibacter sp. | reverse complement strand
AGTATGAATTTTACGTATGCCGATATGAATGGAAAAATTTCGAGGGCTAGTCGTGCTGCTACAATTGCCGGCAAAAAAGGAATAGTGGTGCTTGTGGCAGCTGGTAATGAGGGGAGTAATTCATGGCATTACATAGGTTCGCCGGCTGATGCAGATGGAATTATCACTGTTGGAGCTGTAACTTCTGCCGGTTTACCCAGTACATTTACATCGTTTGGACCAAGTTCAGATGCAAGGGTTAAACCCGAAATTTGTGCTACCGGAACGTCTTCAGCATTAATAAGTACTGGTGGTTCGCCTACCTATGGCAATGGGACTTCATTTGCTACACCCATTATGGCCGGAATGATGGCTTGTTTACTCCAACGCTATAAAGCGATGGATTCAAGTCCAAATATGTACATGTTGCTTAATTCAGTTTTTAAATCTGGAAATTTGTATACTAATCCAACAGCTCAAATGGGTTATGGTATTCCTGATTTCTGGCAAGCAGAACGAAATCTGCCAATTTTTGACTCAACGCATTCACTTTTTAAAAACAGTTTAATTCTTTCAGTTAATGAAAATTCTAAAACCCTGTCTATACATTTTTCTGATGAAAGTTTGGCCCAAAACGCTTCATTAAAAATATATTCTGCGTCTGCTAAAATGATTATCAATAAAACCATTGTACATACACCGATGATAATTCAGACTTCGAACTTAAGCCCTGGTATTTATGCTGTGGTCGTTTCTAACAATGGAAAAACAGAAACTAAAAAAATATTAGTTCGATGATTTAAACCATAAAAAGAATCAGTTTTTTAATTTAATTTTTCAAACTAAAAAATGACTTCCATAACCCTTTCCGAATTGAGTTCACAAATTCACGAAACGATTCGATTGAATTTTGATTCGACAGTTTGGATTCGTGCCGAAATAAGTGAACTTCGTGAAAATCAGGGAGGTCATTGTTATCTGGAACTGATTGAAAAAAACAGTGATTCAGATACTTTGCTTGCAAAATCGAAAGCCACTATTTGGGCTTCAACCTTTCGGATGTTAAAACCTTATTTCGAAAGTAGTACCGGTCAAACGCTAGGTCCAGGCTTAAATGTGTTGGTTGCTGTTACGGTTGAATTTCATGGAGTTTATGGTTTTAGCCTAAATATTCGCGACATTGATCCAACTTTTACTATTGGTGAATTAGCTGCAAGGCGACTGCAAATTATACATCAATTGGAAGCTGAAGGCATTGTGGATATGAACAAACAGCTTAAATTACCTGTTCTTCCTCAACGACTGGCTATTATTTCATCTGCTTCGGCAGCTGGTTACGACGATTTTTGCAATCAGTTGAACAATGATGCTTCACAATTTAAATTCTACAAAAAACTATTTCCGGCAATTATGCAAGGCGAACAAGCTGAAAAATCAATAATTTCAGCCTTAGAAAAAATATACCGACACATTGACTTGTTTGATGTAGTGGTCATAATCAGAGGAGGTGGCGCTACTACCGATTTGGTTTGTTTCGATTCCTACGAATTGGCGATGAATTGTGCTCAATTTCCCGTACCAATTATTGCAGGTATAGGTCACCAGCGTGATATTTCAATTCTTGATATGGTAGCGCATTCCAGTGTAAAAACACCTACTGCTGCAGCCCAGTTTTTAATTGAGACCTTAGTTTTTTCGGAAAACAAAACTATTAATTTAATAGCTGATATTCAGAATATTATAAAATTAAATATAGAAAATCAAATTCGCTTATTAAATCAATCAAAATTAGGTATACGTGAGGTTTTGGAAACTTGGCTTAGCAAAAAAACATTAATGCTAGATAGACAAAAAAACCGTCTGAAAAGTAATGTTCGAATGCAGTTACTGAAACAAGTAAACCGACTGACTTTAATAAACAAAAGCATTGAAACCCATTCACCAGCTTTTTTGCTTAAACATGGTTACAGCATTACAACGCTTGATGGGAAAAGAATTACAACGCTTCGACAACTAAAAATAGGTACCAAAATTCGTACTTATGTTGTTGATGGTGACTTTAGTAGTGAAGTAAACAAAATAAACTAATTTTTTAGATTACAAACCCCCTTGTTAGCTGTTAGCGTACAAGGTTAATAATAAGAAAGATGAGAAACTGGACAGAAATTAAAAAATTTGAAGAAATTAAGTTCGACTATTACGAAGGAATAGCAAAAATCACAATCAATCGTCCGCGTTATCGTAACGCTTTTACGCCTGATACCATCAAGGAAATTATTCAAGCAATGGTTTATTGTCGTGAAAGTCAGGATATTGCTACTGTAATTTTAACCGGCGAAGGAGATAAAGCATTTTGTGCGGGCGGCGACCAAAATGTAAAAAATATAGCCGGATACATTGGTAAAGATGGAGTTCCTCGCTTAAATGTATTGGATTTGCAAAAACTTATTCGCTCGCTTCCAAAACCTGTTGTGGCCATGGTAAATGGGTATGCCATTGGTGGCGGACACGTGCTACACGTAGTTTGCGACCTTTCTATTGCTTCCGAAAATGCCATTTTCGGACAAACCGGACCTAAAGTAGGGAGCTTCGATGCCGGATTTGGTTCGTCTTACCTGGCCAGGATTGTTGGTCAGAAAAAAGCCCGTGAAATTTGGTTTCTTTGCAAGCAATATTCAGCTGCAGAAGCTCTTGAAATGGGCTTGGTAAATGCCGTTGTGCCTTTTGATAAATTAGAAGATGAAACTGTGGCATGGTGCCAAAAAATGATGGAACACAGTCCATTATCGCTTCGTATGATTAAGGCTGGTTTGAATGCCGAAATGGATGGAATGGCCGGTGTGCAGGAATTGGCTGGTAATGCTACAATGCTTTACTACATGACCGAAGAGGCTCACGAAGGCAAAAATGCATTTCTTGAGAAAAGAAAACCGGATTTTTCCAAATTTCCAAAACTACCTTAAGTATTTACTATTTTTACATTTAGCATTTACTATTTTACAATGAAGTTAAAATCCTGGATTCATTCTTTTCGGCTTAAAACACTGCCTTTGGCTTTGTCGAACACCATTATTGGCACTTGTTTGGCAGCTGCCGACGCTAAATTTCAATGGTTGATTTTTGGATTGGTGATAGTCACAACCGTACTTTTACAAATTCTTTCGAATATGGCAAATGACTATGGCGATTTTGTAAACGGCAAAGATACAGTTGACCGAATTGGTCCAAAACGCATGGTTCAGTCAGGCGAAATCAACGCTAAAACGATGTCGCGAGCTATAATATTGGTAGGGATTTTTTGTGCTATTTCGGGCATTTCTCTCATTGTTTTGGGAACCGAAGGTATGGCTATTTCTAACTTATTAATATTTGGATTACTGGGTTTGGCAGCCATAACAGCAGCCATCAAATACACGGTTGGTAAAAATCCGTACGGTTATCGAGGCTTGGGCGATTTATTTGTATTCATTTTCTTTGGTTTAGTGGGTGTTATAGGAACTTATTTTATGCAAACACAAGATTTTCGTTGGGACATTCTACTACCCGCTTCAGCAATCGGATTTTTAAGTACTGGTGTGCTGAACATGAATAATATGCGTGATTATGAAGCAGATAAAAATGCGAATAAACGTACTATTGTTGTTTCAATGGGAATAAAAAGAGCTGCAATTTATCATTTATTTTTGGTGGTCGGAGCAGTAGTTTTGGCAGTGATTTATACTTTGATAAATTATCAATCACTTTGGCAATGGTTCTTTCTCCTTTCTTTTCCGTTATTGTTTTTGAACCTCAAAAAAGTCTTCACTTATACAGATGCAAAGCAATTGTATCCTGAATTACCAAGGTTATCGATGGCAAGTTTGGTGTTTGCTTTAACTTTTGGTATTGGATTACTTTTGTAGAAAAGCGATGATTCGATGGCAAAAAAGAAATCAAAAAAAACAAACGAAAATTTTGAACAATTGAAAGTTCAGCATGAAATCAATAATCCAAAAGAAATAAAAACGTTTTATGCCTGGGATGGCGATGTGCTCATTCTCAATGTGCTCGGTACACCAAATTCCAAGCGCGATGCCATTGGAAAACCATTTGGAAATCAACTGAAAATCAGTGTTCGCGAAGAACCTCAGGGTGGTAGAGCTACTGATTATATGGTTCGGTTTTTATCCGCAGAATTTGGTGTCACTCTAAAAGATATTGAAGTTGTGAAAGGTCGATTCAATGTAAATAAACAACTTCGAATTACAAATCCAATGAAATTACCTGCTGTTATTGAGCGTGAAGTAGCAACTATTCCCGAAGACAATAGCTTTCAGAAACGAAAAAGCTAACATTCCAATAAACAGCATTTTATTAAATCAGACCTTATGCCCTACTTAACTGCTCGATATAGTTCAATCAATCTTCAATTCAAATTCCCTGCTGGAACTTCACGTGGAGTTTTACTGCACAAACCATCTTCCTTTTTAGTATTAGAAAAAGATGGTTTTAGAGGTATTGGCGAATGTTCCACTATTCCCGATTTAAGCATTGACCCTCAGGATACTT
>CAZEEB010000188.1:0-4559 GCA_964511245.1 uncultured Paludibacter sp. | reverse complement strand
ATAATTATTTATCATTTTTACTTTTAAAATTTATATTTTTTTGTTGGATATCAATAATTTTATTAAATTTGCTGCATAAAGTGAGCGTATAAATTCTAAAAGTAGAACATTTTAAAATTAAAGGACTATGTCAAAAATTATTATGATTATTTTTCTTCATATTTTAGGTGATTCTGTTTTATTGGGACAAAAACTGAGAAAACAGAAAATTGATAACATATTCTATCTATTTAAACATATTGGAATTTATAGCTTGGTTTTTATCATTTTTACTCCTGTTTTATTAAATATTTCAATTATAACTGCATTATACTATTGTTTGATTAATGCAGTTTTACATTTTATAGTAGACTTTTACTTTACAAAAATTAAAAAGATTTTTTGGGATAAGGGTGATTATAAATATGTTGCATCTTTTAGCATAGCCGAACATGTATTACACATTAGCATTTTATTAACCACTTATTTTATTATGTTTCCGGGAAGTATTGATATTCAAAGCTGGTATAATGATTTCATAATACATGTATTACGTAGTTAAATTCAAAATGATATTAAAAAATTCAGCTAATAAAAAAAAGGATAAACATTGAATATGTTCATCCTTTTTTTTTATTAAGTTGATTTTATTTTATAACTGCAACTGGTTTTACCTTTAACTATACTCGTAAGTTTTGATTTTAAAAGTTGCCTTCGTATTGGTGTAACTTTATCTGTAAATAAATTTCCTTCCAGGTGGTCATATTCATGTTGAATTACCCTGGCTTTGTAACTTTCAAATTCCTCAGTATGTTCAATAAATTGCTCATCCAAGTATTTTATTTTTATCTTTTCTGACCTTAAAACCGTTTCATGGATACCTGGAATACTCAAGCAGCCTTCTTCACCTGCTATTTCGTTGGCACTTCGTTCCATTATTTGGGGATTAATCATTACAATTTTAAATGAACCTAGTTCTGGATTATCTTCTTTAAATGGCGCTAAATCAATTACCAGCAATCGAATAGCTAATCCTACTTGAGGTGCTGCTAAACCAACACCTTCAGCATGATACATGGTTTCAAACATGTTTTCTATTAATGTGTTTAAGTTTGGATAGTCATTCTGTATAGGTTCAGCTACTTTGCGAAGGACAGCATTGCCGTATGTATAAATTGATAGAATCATTTGAATATTGTTTAAAATCAGGTTTTAAGTTTATTGTGAAAATTAATAATGAGTTGATTCAAGGTAAGTCTGCAAAATAATTGTAGCTGAAATTTTATCAACAAGACTTTTATTCTGACGGTCTTTTTTCTTTAAACCTGCTTCTAGCATGGTTTTGTGAGCCAAAACGGAAGTAAAACGTTCATCAATATAAATTAGTTCGATATCAGGGAATCGTTTTTTTAGGCTTAAAACAAAAGGTCGAATGTATTGCATAGATTCGGAATCTTGTCCATTCATTTGTTTTGGATAACCAATAATAAACTTTTCAACCTTTTCTTTTGAAATATAGGATGTTAAATAATCAAGTATTTCATGTGCTGAAACTGTAGCTAATCCATTAGCTGTTAGCTGTAGCTGGTCTGTAACCGCCAGTCCTACACGCTTTTGTCCATAATCAATTGCAATAATTCGAGCCATGAAGTAAATTTAAATCAGCACAAAGGTACAAAAAACAGAGAGCTTTTGAAAATTCGAATATATTTATAGCAAATATTTCAATTTTAAAGTTTATTATTGCAGAAAAATTAGAATTAAACTATATTTTATGAAACGAATTATTTTTTTATTGTTTTCCATTATTCTATTTATTGGGTTAAGTGCTGAAAATACCGTTAAAAATATGGTTTATGCCAAACGTGACACTTGTAATTTAACAATGGATGTATACACACCCCTAGATATTAAATCAAGCAGACCATGTTTGGTTTTTGTTTTTGGTGGAGGATTTAAGACCGGCTCTAAAAATAATATCTTTAATGTAAACTTTTTAAAAGCAATGGCTGACAGTGGTTTTGTGGTTGCGGCCATTGATTATCGATTGGGCATGAAAGGAATAAAATTAAAAAAATCAAACAAAGTTCAAACGATAACCCGCGCTATTAATATGGCTGTAGAAGACTTATTCAGTGCTACCGGTTTTTTATTAAATCATACCCGGGAATTAAAAATAGATAGCTCTAAAATTATTCTATGTGGTTCGAGTGCCGGTGCTATTACAGTTTTGCAGGCCGATTTTGATTTGACCAACCGTAGTCAGATTGCTTCCGGTATTCCATTAAATTTTCATTATGCCGGAGTAATTGCATTTGCTGGAGGTATATTAAGTTATAATGGAGCACCGAAATATAATAAGCCGCCATCACCAACTATGTTTTTTCATGGTACAAAAGATAAACTGGTACCCTACAATCAAATAAAATTACTCCATATTGGATTTTATGGAACAAATGCACTTGTTAAGCAGTTCGAAAAGAAAAACTATCCCTATTTTGCATATCGATATCGTGATATAGGACACGAAATTGCTGCAGTTCCAATGAAATATAATTTAAGCGATATAAATATGTTTATACGCGAATATGTTTTTTGTAATCAAAAATTGAAGAAAGATATAAGTGTGAAAAATCCTGATTTAAAACCTTTATTTTTTGGTAATTGGAAATTAAAAGATTTATATAAATAGCCTTAAATTACTTCCAAATTTTGTAAGCGTTGAAAAATATTAATTATTTCAACGCTTTTTTTGTGTTCGTACACAGAAAGCTGATTTTAAAAATCTACGATATTTTTTATAACTATTACAACTATGTAGTATTTATATCAATTTTTTATAATTAGGATACTATAAATTTTAAAATATCACATATTAACATCATATTGTTTCAATTTACGCAATTTATTAACCTAAATTAATTGATTTAATGAGATAAATTTTGTAATTTTGTGCGTATTTTTTTTGATTTTTTATTATGTTAATATTTCCTCAATTTTAAACAAATAATTATTTATTATGAAACAAATTAATCGAGCAGTTATTCTGCTTTTCGCTGCGTTATTAACGTCAGCAAAATCGTTTGCTTCTGAGGCAGACATTGCAATACCAGATTTGCATGCTGGTGAATTTCACATTTTTGGTCAGGTCATAAAAGCCTGGGATTTTCTCTTTTACGGGGCTTTAGTAATATGCTTTACATTGGGCATAAGTTTATGGTTGTTTTTTCAGATTAAAAATTTGAAAGCCCATAAATCGATGTTAAACGTTTCGGAAATTATTTATCAAACCTGCCGTACTTATTTATTACAACAGGGAAAGTTTCTTTTAATACTTTTTGCTTTTGTATCTCTGATTATGTCGTATTATTTTATAATATTAAAAGGAGAGTCTATTTGGACATTATTATATGTATTGTCATTCTCAATGTTTGGTATGGGTGGTTCGTATATGGTAGCATGGCACGGAATTAGAACCAATACTTTAGCTAATTCAAGAACAGCTTTTGCTTCGCTGCGTGCAAAACCTTGGGAAGTGGTTGACATACCGTTACGAGCAGGGATGAGTGTTGGTCTATTCCTTATTTCATTGGAATTAGTAATGATGGTGTGTATCTTATTGTTTGTTCCCCGCGACATTGTAGGGATTTGTTTTCTTGGCTTTGCTATTGGCGAATCACTGGGAGCGAGCGTACTACGTATTGCTGGTGGTATATTTACTAAAATTGCCGATATCGGTTCTGATTTAATGAAAGTAGTATTTAAAGTTAAAGAAGACGATCCTCGTAACCCCGGTGTAATTGCTGATTGTACCGGTGATAATGCGGGCGATAGCGTTGGACCAACTGCCGATGGATTTGAAACTTATGGCGTTACAGGTGTGGCATTAATTACGTTTATAGTTTTGGCTATTAAAAATCCCGATATTCAGGCAAAGTTGATTGTTTGGATATTTGGTATGCGCTTTTTGATGGATTTCTGTTCAGGATTATCTTATTTTATCAATCAGGCCATTTCCAAACGAAAATACAGCGGGTTGAAAATGTTTAATTTTGAAGAACCGCTTATGCGATTGATTTGGATTGCAGCCATTTTAAGTATTTCTACTTCGTTTGGTATGAGTTATTTGCTGATTGGCGATTTAGCTGATTCTACAATTTGGTGGAAACTGGCCGGAATTATAAGTTGTGGTACCATTGCTGCTGTTTTAATTCCGGAATTTACAAAAGTGTTTACAAGCTCACATTCCAAACATGTAAAAGAAATTGTAATTGCATCGCGCGAAGGTGGTCCATCGCTGAATATATTATCCGGTATAGTAGCCGGAAATTTCGGAGCATTCTGGACTGGCTTGTTAATAGCCGGATTAATGGCTATTGCTTATTACATAACTGGAATGGGCTTAACAGGAGCAGATACTGTGTTGGGAATGCATGCACCTGTTTTTGCATTTGGCTTAGTTGCATTCGGATTTTTGTGTATGGGTCCGGTTACCATTGCGGTTGATAGCTATGGTCCGGTAACCGATAACGCACAATCAATTTTTGAATTATCACAAATTGACCAAATACCTAATATTA
>CAZEEB010000187.1:0-4566 GCA_964511245.1 uncultured Paludibacter sp. | reverse complement strand
TTCCGAAACCAACACCACCGGCCAACATAATTACTTTGTCGTAACCGAATTTCTTGTTGTTTTCTTCGTGTTCAAACGTCAACAATGAACCACAGATAAGCGGTTGTCCGAATTTGTTTCCAAAGTCTGAAGCACCGTTCGAAGCTTTGATAAGGATTTGTTCCGGTGTTTGGTATAACCATTTACGTGGGTTAATGGCATTTTCCCAGCTGCGCGAATTGTCGTTGCGGGCATAAGAAGTCATATAAACTGCTGTTCCGGCAATTGGCAAACTGGCTTTTCCTCCGCCAAGGCGGTCACGGATTTCACCACCTGCTCCGGTAGCTGCACCGTTGAAAGGCTCAACAGTAGTAGGGAAGTTATGTGTTTCGGCTTTCAATGAAATAACCGATTCAATTTCTTTGATTTCAAAATAATCTGGTTTATCGCCACTTGCAGGAGCAAATTGTTCGATTTTAGGGCCGGCATTAAAAGCCACATTGTCTTTGTAAGCCGAAACCAGTTTATTTGGATTTTCTTCCGAAGTTTTGCGAATCATTTTGAACAATGACAGCTCTTTTTCTTCGCCATCAATGATAAACTGACCGTTGAAAATTTTGTGGCGGCAATGTTCCGAGTTTACCTGCGAGAATCCGAACACTTCGCTGTCAGTCAGTTTACGACCAATTTTTTCGCTGATACCATTCAGATAAGTTACTTCATCGGCACTCAACGCCAAACCTTCCTGAGCGCTATAAGCAGCAATGTCTTCAATCTCAATAATTGGATCCGGTTGTTTGTTGATAGTGAAAATTTCCTGATTCAATCCGGTGTAAATGCGTTGAAGCATTGGGTCATATTCCAAACCACCTTTGGCTGAAGGAGTGTTAGGAACCAAAGTGTACTCTTCTATACGAATAATGCCGGAAATTCCCATGTTTTGAGTAATTTCAACGGCATTCGTGCTCCAGGGCGTAATCATTTCGCGGCGCGGACCGACGTAATTGCCTTCTACATGAGAAGACTCGAGTAACATAGCTTCACTGAAAAGCCATTCCAACTTGTGTACGTCTTCAACTTTTAATGGTTGAGCCGATTGTACAGCATAAATGTGCTGGGCGGGAGTTCGGAAAAATAGAATCATTGTTTTATTTTGAAGTTATAGAAGTTTTCTTATTTTACATAACTTGCAGATATATTGATACTTATGGTAGTTTTGGTTGGTACTGCAATTCAAATGCAAAGATAGTCTTTTTTGGTGGTGTATAAAACATTTATTTTGTAAAAAATCCTGATAAAAAAATTGCATTTGTATAATAATTCAAATTAAAAAAGCCCTTAAAATTGGTTTCAATTTAAGGGCTTTTAAAAATTTCAGCTTTTATTATTTACCGTAGAACCATTTGTGTAATTCGCCATAATGTTTTTGATACATTTTGTAACTATTGTCCAAAATTTCCATGGCTGTAGCTTTATCAAAGAATTTTTCGACCACAACGGTTTTATTTTCCAGTTTGGTATAATCTTCAAAAAAACTCATTATTTCAGTTGTCATGTGTGGTGGAAGTTCCGAAATATCATTATAGTGAGTTACACTTGGATCACCGGCAGCAACTGCAATAATTTTATCATCTGCTTCACCGTTATCCAACATTCGCATTACGCCAATCACTTTGGCCTCCACAATACATAAAGGTACAACTTCAATTTGTGATAGAATCAATATGTCAAGAGGATCATGGTCATCACAATAACTTTGTGGTATAAATCCGTAGTTATGAGGATAATACATTGATGAAAATAAAACTCTGTCTAAACGTAACAGACCACTTTCTTTATCTAATTCATATTTAGCACGGTTCCCTTTTGGAATCTCGATGATTCCTTTTACAACATCGGCTATATCGGTGTGAGGTGTAACTTGATGCCATGGGTTGAAATTACTTCGCATTTTGTGTGTTTTTTTTGAAAAATGATTTTTTTATTGTTTGCAAATATAAGAAATATATTTTTATTTAAATAAAATTTTTGATCAAAAAACTCGAATTTTTGAAACCCGATCTATCAAATGTTAAGCAAATTTTCTAGAAAATGTTTTTTTATTCCATACATTTCTTTAATTGCTGAAATATCATTCATAATTTTTACTTTATCATGCTTGTTTTGCGTTCTTTTTTGTCCTACAATCATAACATTTTTGGGCGTATGTTCCAACGATATAAACTCAAAAACGTTTGTTTTATAACCGTTTAGCTCTAAAATCATGGCTCGCAAGGTATCGGTTATAATCTCAGCCTGACGTTCTTTCAGAATTCCAAATTTAGTGATGTTGTTCAGTTCATTGCTCACATTCATTGCTTTCCGTATTTGCTTGTGGCAACACGGCGCACAAACAATCAACAGAGCTTCTGATTTTATTCCACGATAAATGGCTTCATCAGTAGCAGTATCGCAAGCATGTAAGGCAATCAAAATATCGATTTTTTCCAATTCGGCTTTTTCGATGGTTCCTTTTACAAAGCTTATATTTTTCAATTCAGCTTTTTGGGCAATAGCGTTACAGGTGTCCACCAGTTCTTGGCGAAATTCAACGCCGGTAGTTTTTACATTGATTTTCAGTTTATTGCTTATATAATCGTGTAGTGCAAATGTAAGGTAGCCTTTGCCTGAACCCATGTCGGCAATATGCAACTCATTTGTAGTAGAAAAATCGTTGAGATTGGGAGCCAAAAGCTCAATATATTGGTTAATTTGCTTGTATTTATCGCTCATTTCCCGTCGCACTTCTCCATTCACATTTGTGATGCTCAATTCGCGCAGATATACATTGTTTATTGTCTCAATAAGCCGCTCTTTTGGTTTGTCGTGGCTGAAAGTAAGTGTAGACAACATGGTTGGTTTATTAACTCTCAACTGTACTTTGCCATTCGGCAGAGTTGATAGATTAATGTTCTGATTTACTGCAAATAAGTCGGCATTTAAGAAGTCATTTTCTAACGATTTAACCAGTAAGTCTAAACCTTCAATTATCTCAAAGTTTTTAGTAATATCTTTTGTGCTGTGACGGTAAACAAAATTCAAAAAATAGCCTTTTTTTAGCTCTACGGGTGTTATAATCAATTTTTTCAAGTCAGAACTTTTGTCCTTTTTACTGGCTAAAGTCAATTTAATCAATTCTTTGTTATCGATAAATGATTGAAGTTTCTCGAAGAATATTGTGGTTTGGCTATTTTGCATTTTTTTCAAATTTTTGCAAAGATACTTATTTATTCGAAGTTAAGACATAAAAAAAAGAGCCTTGCAAGTTTGGCAAGACTCTATTTTTTTTAATCAATATTTAAAGAATTTGAGAAGCATGAATTTTAGTGTTCACTTCTTTGGGAAGCATAATGCGAGTTATTGTACCCGTTTCGTCGATAATAAACGTGGTACGGAAAGTTCCCATATATTGCTTGCCGTAAAGCGATTTTTCGCCCCAGGTACCAAAAATTTCTGAAAGCTTTTTGTCGGTATCAGCAATCAATTGAAATGGTAAACTTTGTTTTGCAATGAATTTTAGATGTGAAGCTGCACTATCTGTGCTCACTCCAATAACCTCATAGCCTGCTTTTTGAAGGTCATCGTAGTTGTCGCGTAAACTGCAAGCCTGAGCTGTACAACCCGGTGTACTGTCTTTTGGATAAAAGTATAATACTATTTTTTTACCTGCAAAATCTGCCAATTTCAATTCTTGACCATTCTGATTTACTCCCAACACGGCAGGAGCTTTATCGCCTACTTGTAAACCCATATGTTAATAAATAATTAAAAATTAATAATTTAAATGCTGTATGTATTTTATATTGAAACACTTATTAATCAAAAGTGTTTATTTTGAACTGAAATTTTACATGATGTAATTATTAACTATTAGTTGTGAATTGTAAATTTTCCCTTGCCATGAGTCTCTTTCTTGCAGTCGTTTCTCCAGTTTTACGGCAAATTCAAAGTTTTTAAGTCCCCACTCAGGTGCAATGATTAAACTTGGAGGCGATTGGGATATAAAACGCTCGATGGCGATTTCAGGGTTTAATCTTTCTAAAAAATCAACCAACAAATCGATATATTCGTTGGCAGTATAGAAGTTGAACCACTCCGGATGTTCGTTATATTGCTTGGCCATCACTGTATTATGTACCAATTGAAGCTGATGTAACTTAATAGCCGTTAGCGGTAATTCAGATATCCGGATGGCATGACTCAAAATAGTCTCCCGATTTTCTTTGGGTAATCCGAGTATCAGGTGTGCAGCGGTTTTAATCCCCCTACTGGCTGTAGCGTGTATGGCTTGTTCGGCACAGGCATAATTGTGACCGCGGTTAATAAATTCCAGCGTTTCGTCTCTAGTTGACTCAATGCCATATTCAATCATTACATAAACGCTTTTAGATAGTATTGCAAAATAATCAAGTAATTCATCGTTTACACAATCGGGGCGGGTACCTACTACAATTCCTTTGACTTGCGGGTGGGAGAGGGCTTCTTCGTAAATGGATTTCAGTTTATCAAATTCATCGTAGGTGTTGGTATACGACTGGAAATAAGCCA
>CAZEEB010000186.1:0-4577 GCA_964511245.1 uncultured Paludibacter sp. | reverse complement strand
ATAGCTTCAGGTGACTGGAGTTCAGACGTGTGCTCTTCCGATCTGGCCCATTTCGTGGTGGAAAATATAGTGGTTTTGAAGCCGGAACCCGTATCCCTCAACTGGTGCGCTGGCCGGGAAAAATAAAACCGGCTGTTTCGAATACGCTTGTGAGTCAGATTGACTGGTATGCTTCTTTTGCAAATCTAATTGGATATAGCATTAAAAACAATGAAGCACCCGACAGCCGAAACGATTTAAAAACCCTGTTGGGAAAAAGCCTGAAGAACAGAGAATGCGTGGTGGAACAAAACCTGAATAATGTATTGGGTATTGTGGTGGATGACTGGAAATACATTGAACCCAGCAAATTTGCCAAAATAAACAAAGATACGCATACGGAACTGGCAAATGATAAAAATCCTCAGTTGTATAACCTGAAATCTGATCCGGGCGAAACCACAAACCTCGCTGAGCAATATCCGGATAAGGTTCTTGAACTTAAAACCAAATTATACAAAGTCAGAAATTCTGAAAAATAAACTTACAATTAAACACAAATCGAATAAATTTAATACATTATGAAATCAAAACTTTTAATCATTTCACTCATTTTTAGCTTTAGTTTCGGACTGCAAGCCAAAATCAAAGTAGCCTCATTACTAGGCGATAACATGGTATTGCAGCGCAACAGCGAAGTGAAACTCTGGGGAAAAGCCGACCCGAATCAAAAAATGAATTTTGCCATTGGATGGAGTAAAGAAAAAATTTCTGCCACTGCCAACGAAAAAGGCGAATGGTTGGTGAAAGTAAAAACAACCGAAGCAGGTGGTCCCTACAGCATCAGCATAATATCCGGCAAAGAAACCGTGTTGCTACAAAATATCCTGTTGGGCGAAGTTTGGCTTTGCTCCGGTCAGTCAAACATGGAAATACCTGTTGTAGGTTATGGCGATCAGCCTGTAAATGGTTCAACAGATGCCTTATTGACTGCAAGCAATAATAATCTGCGTTTATACACGGTAGGCAAATATTCTATTGCCACAGTACAAGATACTTGCAGAGGAAGTTGGACAGTTGCCAACCCCGAATCTGTTTCAAAATTCAGTGCTGTAGGGTATTTCTTTGCCCGCATCCTGCAACAAAGCCTCAACATACCGGTAGGGATAATCACTTCCAACTGGGGCGGTTCGCGCATTGAAGCCTGGATGAAAAATGATGTGATAACCGGTTTTGCTGACGCTTACAAACAAACGATTCAGGAAAAAATGCAGCCCAATCAGCGGGCTTCCAAACTTTACAACGGGATGATTGCACCGCTTATCAATTACAATATTAAAGGAGCAATCTGGTATCAGGGCGAGTCGAACAAGGATAATTATCAGGATTACGCTGCCATGCAAGCCGCTATGGTAAAGAGTTGGCGGGCTGATTTCGGAGTCGGAGATTTTCCGTTTTATTTTGTACAAATAGCACCTCACTGGTATGGCAATTCAAAAGCCACTAATGTAGCTTTTCAACGTGAAGCTCAGTATAATTCCATCGCATTAATACCCAATTCGGGTATGGTTAGCACCGTGGATATTGGCGAAGAAAAAAACATCCATCCGGCAGAAAAGGCCACTGTTTCCAAGCGACTGGCTCTCTGGGCTTTGTCCGAAACATACAATGTAAAAGGCTTGCCCTATAAATCGCCTGCTTACAAATCGATGCAGGTAAAAGACAGTGTGGCTGTAATTAGCTTTGACAATACACCCAACGGTCTGACAACTTATGGAAAAACGGTTGAGAGCTTTGAGGTAGCAGGAAAGGATAGCATTTTTTATCCGGCAAAACTGACTATTAATCAAAAGCAGGCACGCGTTTATTCACCCAAAGTGAAAGTTCCGGTGGCAGTACGCTATAATTTCTGCAATTTTTCGCCAACTAGTGGCTTCCTGTATAATACAGCCGGTTTGCCGGTCATTCCTTTTCGAACAGACAATTGGAAAAAATAAAAATAACACATATCTGCCCCCCAACCCCCTAAAGGGGGAGAAAGAAAGCTTTGGTAAATAATTAAATGGTTCTTTTAAGAATGTACTATGAATAAAATTAAAAACATTTCGCTTGTTATCAGTGCTGTAACAGCATTTCAGTTACAGGCACAACAGAAAACAAATATCATTTTCTTTTTGGCTGATGACTTGGGATGGCGCGATGTGGCTTGTTACGGTAGTACTTTCTATGAAACACCCAATATTGATCAGTTGGCTCGTGAAGGTATGACCTTTAATAATGCTTATGCGGCTTGTCCGGTAAGTTCGCCTACGCGTGCCAGTATTCAAACCGGTAGGTACCCGGCACGCATTGGGATAACCGATTGGATTAAAGGGCATCAGTACGAAAAAAACTACATGAACAAAATCAAAGCATCCTGCCCTGTTTTACCGGCCGAGAATTTGTTTAACATGCCTCTGAGTGAAATTACCATTGCCGAAGCATTAAAAACAAATGGCTACAGAACGGCTCATATCGGAAAATGGCATTGCTCCACAGACTCAGCCTATTTTCCACAATATCAGGGATATGACATCAATATCGGTGGTTGTGCCAAGGGAAGCCCTGAATCCGAAGGTGGTGGATCATATTTCGTGCCCTATAATAATCCTAACCTGCCCGACGGACCAAAAGGAGAGTACCTGACCGACAGGCTTGGAAACGAGTGCGTAAAAATAATTCAAAAGTACAAGGACGGTCCGTTTTTTATCAATTTTCCGTTTTATCAGGTTCACACGCCGCTTGTAGCAAAACCAGATAAATTAAAATATTTTCAGGAAAAAGCGCATCGCTTGGGACTTGACACACTGAAATCGTTCAATGATAACCCGGTTTGGGCGGCAAAAGAAAGTATTAAATTTCCATACCGCGAACGAATTGTTCAAAATCATGCCACCTATGCAGCCATGATTGCGAGCATGGACGAAAACGTTGGAAAAGTAATTGCCGAACTGAAGCGTCTGGGATTATACGAAAACACAATTATCATTTTTACGTCCGACAATGGAGGTTTATCAACCGATGATCGTTCGCCTACCTCGAACTTGCCACTAAAAGCCGGTAAAGCATTTTTATACGAAGGAGGTATCCGTGAGCCACTTATTGCCCTTTGGAAAAATCATATCGCTCCGGGAAGCAAAAGTGAAACACTGGTTTCCTCGGTCGATTATTTTCCTACTTTGCTCGAAATGACTCATACCCAAGAACCCAAGGATGATATAATCGATGGGAAGAGTTTCTTAGAATCGCTGAATGGTAAAAAGCAAGACCGTGGAGCAATTTATTGGCATTATCCGCACTATCATCCGCTGGGTGGTCGGCCGGCAAGTGCCATCCGTGAGGGTGATTATAAACTGATTGAGTTTCTGGACAACGGTGATTTGGAATTATATAATATCCGTACAGACATTGGCGAAACAACCAACTTAGCTTCTACCCAAAAAGAACTTACTCAGAAAATGCTCGCTAAACTCAAGCAATGGAGATTGGATGTTAAGGCCAAAATGCTGGTAAAAAACCCTTTTATCCAAGTCCAAAAATGAAAAGATTAAGGTTAAACTTATTGACGATACTGATGCTTTTGAGCCTCCCCGGTTCAGCTGCAAATCTATTTTTAGAAGCCGAAAGCTTCAAAGATAAAGGTGGTTGGGTGCTCGATGGCCAGTTTAGCTTACAAATGGGCTCACCCTATCTGTTGGCGCACGGACTGGGCGAACCGCTGCAAAATGCAAAAACTACTGTGCTTTTTCCGGAGAAAGGAAACTATAATATATGGGTTCGCACCAAAAACTGGGCACCCGGAAAGTGGAAAGCACCCGGAATTTTCAAAATCATTATCAACGGCAAAGAACTGCCTGAAGAATTAGGTACTGAAAAGAACTGGAGCTGGCAATATGCCAAAAAAGTATCTATCACAAACTTAGAATCGACTATTGAATTAAAAGATCTGACTGGTTTTGACGGACGTTGCGATGCCATTTATTTTTCGACTGAAAAAGATGCGCCACCCAACGACAATCAACAACTGGCAATCTGGCGAAATAACAAACTGAATGCCGACAAACAACCTCTCGACGAAAAGCAATTTGATCTGGTAATTGTTGGTGGAGGTATTGCCGGTTGTGGGGCTGCCATTGCTGCTGCCGAAGAAGGACTAAATGTGGCACTTATTCACGACAGACCAGTTTTGGGAGGTAATGCAAGCAGCGAAATTCGGGTTCATACACTTGGAATAACCTGGAAATATGATCGAATTCTTAGCAAATTGAACACCAAACATTGGGAAAATGGCTCGGATGAATCTAAAGCTGATGAGTTGAAACGTATGAATAATATGAAGAGTTATAAAAATATTCATTTATTTTTACAATATCAGGCTTTTAACTGTCAATCCTTGAATAATACCATTCAATGGGTGGATGCCAGAGAACAGACCACAAAAAAAATCGTACGTTTTCGGGCTCCGCTATTTGCCGATTGTACTGGTGATGGATGGATTGGGTATTGGGAGATCGGAAGAGCGTCGTGTAGGGAAAGAGTGTTCAGAGCCGTGGTAGTAT
>CAZEEB010000185.1:0-4596 GCA_964511245.1 uncultured Paludibacter sp. | reverse complement strand
ATTTGATATTTTTGGATATTCAACTGGGTGATGGCTTGAGTTTTGACATTTTCAAGCAGGTGGAGATTTCATGTCCGATTATTTTTACCACGGCTTATGATGAATTTGCTATTCGGGCATTTGAACTGAACAGCATTGATTATATTCTGAAACCGGTGAGCAAGGAAAAACTGGAAAAGAGTATTGAAAAATACCGGAAAATCAGTCAGAAAAACTCCAGTTCCGATTGGTCGGCACTTGCTTCGTTACTCGAAAAAGGCAAGCGTGAATACAAACAACGCTTTCTGGTATATGTGGGTGAGCATTTACATTCTGTTCAAACTGTTGATATTGCTTATTTTTATTCGGTCGAAAAATCTACGTTTCTGGTTACCCAGACAGGAAAAAGTTTCCCGGTTGACTTTTCGCTGGATAAATTGGAAAACCTGATATCGCCAGATGATTTTTTCAGAATAAACCGGAATTATCTGGTTGGGTTTAGCTCTATCAGGAAAATAAATATCTTGTCGAAAAGTCGTATAAAACTAATACTTGAACCCGCTACAATCGACGAAATCCTTATTAGCACGGCTCGTACACACGATTTCAGGGAATGGTTGGACAGATAAACTTATTTAAATGAGAAACTATGTATTAGCAATATTATTAACACTAACTTCAATCGCTATGTCTCAAAATAACATTGTGTTTGCAACTGCATCCGAATTGGCGGAAAGCATAAAATCAGGCAAACTAAGTTCGTACGAAGTCACACTGGCTTTTTATAATCAAATTGAAAAATATAACAAAACTTATAATGCAGTAATTACGCTAGACAAAGATGCTGCATTAAAAAGAGCAAAAGAAGCGGATTTGGCTATTTCAAAAGGCGAAAATTGGGGAAAACTTCATGGAGTTCCCATCACAATTAAAGATAACTATAAAACCAAAGGAATTCTAACCACATCAGGTTATTTGCCACTAAAGAATAATATTCCAACCGAAAACGCCGAAATTGTAAAACTCCTTTTAGCTGAAGGTGCAATTATTATAGGAAAAACAAATCTTTCGGTTTTGGCAATGGATATGCAGGCCAATAATCCAATTTTTAATAAAACAAACAATCCATGGGATACTACCCGCACCAGTGGTGGAAGTAGTGGAGGATGTGCTTCTGCATTGGCTACAGGAATGACTGCTTTATCTTTTGGAAATGATTTGGCCGGTTCCATCCGCTTGCCGAGCAGTTTTTGCGGCGTTTATGGTTTCAAACCCACTTATGGTGTTGTTTCATTGCAAGGCATACAAACTGACCCTGCTGAGAGTGTTAACGGTATTCGTACCATGGCTTGTGCCGGTCCTTTGGCTCGAAGTATTGATGATCTTGAACTTGCATTATCTGTTATTGCTCAACCTACTGATAAATTCAAAAGACTTGTGTCTCTTGTAAATGGCAATGATACAATTGATATAAAAAAACTGAAAATTGCATGGACGGATGAATTTGGCGGAGTTCCAGTTGACGATGAAATTAAAGTCAAAATTCAGCAATATGTAGCTCGATTAAAAGAAGCCGGAGCACAAGCCACAAAGGTTGTTCCGCCAATTGATTTTTACAAAGTCTGGCAAACCTGGGGCAGTTTTGTAGGAATGCAGGGAGGATATAAATCTTCAAATTTTGCTCGTTCATTCGGCGCGTTTTTCACAAAATCGGTATTGAAGGATGTGCCAATGCATCAGAACATTGTAAAACCCATGTCGGTAGAGAAGTATATGATTGCTTCAAATTATCAGGATTCTGTCATAACTCAACTGGAAGATTTCTTAGACGGTTATGATGCATGGATATGTCCGGTAAGTGCTACGTTGGCATTTAAACATCATACTCCGAGCAAATCGTATGGAACATTCAGTGTTTACAATAATCCGTTGATAGTCAAAAACAAACCTTTGCATTATTACATGGCTACTCAGGCATATACAACGCCATTTAATTTGACTGAATCTCCTGCTCTTGCAATGCCAATAGGACTAAGCTCAACTAATTTACCCATTGGAATTCAGGTGATTGGGAAAAGATACTCTGATTACAGATTGCTGAAAGTGGGTAAAGTTTTGAATAATTATATTGAAAAAATAAACTATCCATTAACCGCGAAATAGTTTTAAAATTTTACATAACATAATTAAACTAAAGTATGATTTCGCAAAAACAAGCTTTAATCCTAATGATAGCATTATTGTCATTAGTCATGTTGTTCCATTTATCCATACTAGCTCAACTTATTCCTTACAGCATTGTTTGGGCAGGAAAATTGAATAATATTCAGGAAATGAGGATGTTTGAGAGTGTTTCTATATTTTTAATCTTATTCCAAATTACCGTCTTATTGCTTAAAGCTAATTACATCAAAAATAAAATACCAACTACAATAATTAACATTATACTTTGGGGCTTTGTAGGACTTTTTACCATCAATACCGTTGGAAATTTGTTTGCCAAAACAGCTTTTGAATTGTATTTTTTCACAGCACTTAGCTTTATTTCGGCATTATTGAGTTTGAGAATTTTGGTAAATGGAGGTAAAAAATAACAATTAATGGTTATAAAAAACTCCTTAATGTATTTAAAATTAAGGAGCTTCAATGCTAAAATTTTTACTTTTGAGCCAGTAGTTTTTCAATATCTTCAGTAAGTTCTTCTGGTTTTATAGTTGGAGCAAAACGTTTTATGGGTTTCCCATTTCGATCAATTAAAAATTTAGTAAAGTTCCATTTTATATCGTTTCCCAATGTTCCTCCCAATTTGGTTTTCAAGTACTTATATAGCGGATGGGTATTGCTGCCGTTTACATCAATTTTTGCAAACATTGGAAAATTTACATTATATTTTAAGGAACAGAATTTCGCAATATCAGCCTCGTTTCCAGGCTCTTGACTCATAAATTGATTGCATGGAAATCCCAAAATAATCAAGCCTTTTGATTCGTATTTTTTAAACAGCGACTCCAGACCTTCATATTGTGGCGTGAATCCACATTTACTGGCAGTGTTTACAATGAGTACCACCTTGCCTTTATACTGACTCATATTTATCTCATTACCTTCAATGGATTTAGCTTTAAATTGATAAAAATTTTGAAGATTTGCTTGGTTTTTATCTTGAGCATTGGAACTAAAAAAAGAAAAAAAAGACAAAAAAACAGTTGCAATATTTAGTTTCATATAATTTATTTTTTAAACCTTTTTATTTAAACAAACTTAGCCTTATAATGTTCATAATTATATTTTGAACAAAAAAAGCGAATTGATGTAAAATCGATTCGCTTTTTATTAAATTCGGGATATTTTAGTTATTTTCGTCTATCAAATTAATTTTCTGTTCAATCAATTTGCTTTCATCTTTAAGGGTCTCAATCTTTCGTTCCATTTCTTGAATGAGTCCGCCCCCTTTTTTGGAGTTTGAACTAAAAAAACCTATGTTGTTTTCGTATGTAGCTATTTCAGATTTCAAATGTTCGTAGGCACGTACCAATTTTTCACGTTCTCTGGAAAGTTTATTTTCACCTTTGCTGCTCATGTCTTTCAAATTTGTACGGAATGTTTCCATTCTTCTATTTGAAGCATCTACATTTAAGGTCTCAAATTGCTTATCTACGGCATCACGATATTCTTTATAAATTTTATCTTTTTCTTTAAATGGAACATGACCTATAGTGCTCCACTCATTCATTAACATTTTCAAATTACTTAAAGACTCTGATGCGTTTTCAGATTTTTTGAAAGCAACTATTTTTGCAATCAATTCTTTCTTTTTAGCTAAGTTTTCACTTTCTACATTTCGTTGGCCAGACGAATTTTTATTTTTTTGTTCAAAAAAAGAATCACAAGCCACAATAAAACGTTTCCATAAATCGTCAGACAATTTTTTAGGTACGGGTCCAATCGTTTTCCACTCTTTTTGAAGCTGAATAAGTTTATCACCTGTTTCTTTCCACTCTTGACTTTCTTTCAATGCTTCAGCTTTCTCACAAAGTTCTTTTTTCTTGTCAGCATTAACTGTCAATGTATTTTTAGTCTCCTTGTAAAATTCAGCTTTTGCCGCAAAAAAACCATCGCATGCTTTGCGATAACGATCAAAAATACGTTGGTTCACTTTGCGTGGTGCAAAACCTATATTTCGCCACTCTTCTTGCCATCCCAATACCGTTTTTGTGGCATCGTCCCAACCTTTATAATTATTAAAATTACTATAATCAAATGCTTCAATTCTTTCGCAAAGTGCAATTTTCATTTCGTAATTTTCATCCTCCAGTTTGCGAATTGAATCAAAGTATGTCTGATGTTTTTTGTTGATGGCAGTAGATGCTTCCTTGAAGCGAGTCCATAATTGTTCGCGAATTTCACGAGCCACAGGACCCAGTTCGTGCCATTCTTCGTGTAGTTTTTGAAGTTGTTGGAATGCTGATATTACATCATTTTCAGATGATAACCTTTCTGCAGCCTCACAAATATGATTTTTTAATTCTAAATTCTTTTTAAAATCATATTCGCGCAATTCATTGTTAATTTTAATCAGATCCCAAAAAGATTCCTGATACAAATTGTATTGTTTCC
>CAZEEB010000184.1:0-4604 GCA_964511245.1 uncultured Paludibacter sp. | reverse complement strand
GTAAGGTAATAATAACTTTTTTTGCTCTTGGAAATTTTGTCATCATTTGAGTACAAACTGATTCAAATTCAGCTGCATTTACTTCACCGCCGGTATGTGCCACATCGAATCCTTCTGGTTTTATTCCAAATACTTTTTCAGCATCTTCTTCATTTCCAAGAATTATATCGCAGCCCGCAACTAATTCAGGCATAACTTCAGAAGCTGATTTGCCATATTTCCAAAGATTTTTACGGTAGTTTAAGTCTGTAGAAACAGTAATACCCATATCATTTGCTGTTTTTATTGCTTCAAGGCAGGCATCGGCCGCACCTTGCGATAGGGCAGGAGTGATACCAGTCCAGTGGAACCAATCTGCACCATCCAATACTTCTTTCCAGTTTATCATTCCAGGTTTGATGTCTGCAATTGAAGAATTTGCACGGTCATAAACAACCTTACTTGCTCGAGCAACTGCACCGGTTTCAAGAAAATATATGCCAATTCGTTCGCCACCACGTAAAATTTCGTTAGTGCCTACTCCGAATTTTCGAAGGTTCATAATACATGAATCGGCTATGTCATTTTTTGGTAATCGGGTTACAAATTCTGTTTCCATTCCATAATTTGCAAGTGAAACAGCCACATTAGCCTCTCCACCACCAAAAGTTGCAGTAAACTGTGTTGCCTGACTGAAACGTTCGAAACCCGGTGTGGCTAAACGAAGCATAATTTCTCCAAAAGTTACAATCTTTTTACTCATTGTTGTTGTTTGTTTTTTTAATTTTTTAATGGTTTTGTATTGGTCGACCAAAAGTACTGTTTTTTTTCTAAAATATGAAATAATTTAGCCAAACCCATTAATATCAGTACAATTTAGTTCGAATCTAAATAAAATATTTATAATTATTTAGAAATTAAAAAAGTTTTTTGCGTTAAAATAGCTGATATTTTCCACCATTTTTCCAATAAACTCTATTTCCTGATGTGGCAACAATCCGTTTTCAACATCATTTCCAATCAGGTTACAAAGTGTACGACGAAAGTATTCGTGACGCGGATAAGACAGGAAACTGCGTGAGTCAGTCAACATGCCTACGAAGCGGCTGAGTAATCCTAGAACAGATAATGAGTTCATCTGTTTTTCCATACCATCTTTTTGGTCAAGAAACCACCAGCCTGAACCGAACTGTATTTTTCCGGCAACAGTTCCATCTTGAAAATTACCAATCATGGTGGCAATCATTTCATTGTCGGCCGGATTCAGATTGTATAGAATGGTTTTTGTCAGTTTGTTTTGTGAATCCAATCTGTTCAGAAACTTTGATAATGCTTTTGCGGTGCTAAATGTGCCAATAGAATCAAAACCGGTATCAGCACCTATTTGGTTAAATAAGCGAGTATTGTTGTTTCGTATTGTCCCGTAGTGGAATTGTTGTGTCCAGCCTTTTTCCCAATCCATTTCGGCAAAAATAACCATCATGGCCGATTTAAATTTCAATACTTCACTGTGAGCAAGTTCTTGTCCACCATATACTTTATTAAAGATAGCTTTGATTTCAGTTTCGGTATAATTTTCGGCATAAAATTCTTCAATTCCGTGGTCAGAGAGTTTACAGCCTTGTTCAGCAAAGAAATCCTGACGTTTGCGAAGAGCGAGAATCATATCATCGAAGGTAGAGATAGTAAGCTCGGAAATTTTTGCCAGTTGTTCCACATAATCACGGAAATTAGCCGAGCTTTCAACAGCCATAGCTTTATCCGGACGCCATGTTGGCAGCATTTTTACTTCAAAACCATCCTGACGGGTTTTAATGTGGTGTTCCAAGGTGTCGATTGGATCGTCAGTAGTACAAACTGCTTCTACTTTATAATGCCGCATCAGGTTTCGTGCCGAAAATTGGGGAGTTTGAAGTTTGGCTGTACATTCTTCGTAAATGTCACGAGCTGTTTTTGGAGAAAGTAATTTTTCAACACCAAAAGCTGTTTTCAATTCTAAATGAGTCCAGTGATAAAGCGGGTTGCGCATAGTATAAGGCACTGTCTCAGCCCATTTTTCAAATTTTTCCCAGTCAGAAGTATCTTTTCCAGTACAAAAACGTTCGTTAACTCCATTTGTACGCATTGCACGCCATTTATAATGGTCGCCACCTAACCAGGCTTCTGTCAGTGATTTAAACTGATGGTCATTGGCCACCATCGATGGAATCAGGTGGCAGTGATAATCAATAATTGATTGTTTGGCTGCATGTTCGTGATAGAGTTTTTGAGCCGTTTCGGTTTGAAGTAGAAAATTTTCGTCCAAGAAGTTTTTCATGATACTTTATTTTTAGCAATTTAATAATTTTTTTATTCGATATTTAACTTATTTGAATAAAGAACTGTGTCAATAAAATAACTTTTTATTGTTAATTTTATGCTTGCTTTTGAGTTTTGTAATGGTCAGATATATGTTTTTGAATATGTTTTTCAATCAAAATTAGCTTCTTTCAATCAAAGCTAATCACATAAATGCTTGAAATACAATTTAATATGATTAAAAATTGAATCAAAAATGATTTCCGTGTTCGCCCACGAAGATACAAATAATTTTATATTTACGAAATATGTACTACTTTTGTACGAAATTATTATTGTGTACGAGCACGGAATTACAAATTAGGCAGAGATGAAGGGAATAAACCCCAAAATAAGAATTAAAGATATAGCCGAGCTAGCCGGTGTGTCTGAAGGTACAGTTGACCGGGTTTTACACCAAAGAGGTGATGTCTCTAAAAAAAGTCTACAGGCAGTAACCAAGGTGTTGGATGAAATGAATTATACTCCGAATTTGTTTGCGCGGTCTTTAGCTTCTAAGAAACAATATCGTTTTGTGTGCATATTTCCATTTCACAATCCCGGAGAATACTGGGAAAGTATTGATAAGGGGTTTGATAAGGCAGCTCAGGATTTTATTCATCACAATGTGCATATTAAAAAACTTTATTTTAATCAGTTTGATTCAAATTCATTTTTAACAGTTTCGAGTGAAGTGCTCGAAGTTAATCCTGATGCTGTATTTATTTCTCCTATATTTAGAGATGAAACATTAAAATTCGCTTTGGATCTTACTAATAAGGGAATACCTTTCTCGTTTATCGATTCGTTGATTGATGAGTTGGATTTTCTTACATATTATGGTCAAAATTCATTTCAAAGTGGGTATATTGCTGCAAAATTATTGCTGGCATCTTTGCCTGATCAATCACAGGTTTTAGTTATCAGAACCAAACGCAAAGGTTCAGTTTCAAACCAGACCATCAGCCGCAAGAAAGGTTTTATGCATTATATTGAGGAGAAAAGTTTAATTGAGCGACTTGAATTAATAAATGTAGAGTTTAGTAACGATGATGAGGAAGCTAATAAAAAGACCTTGAAAGAAATTTTCGAGAAAAACGACAATATTAAAGCAGCTATAACATTTAACTCTAAAGTTTACCGACTAGCCATGCATTTAGATTCGTTAAATTATGCTAATGTTCGTTTAATTGGCTACGATTTACTTGAACAAAACATTAACTATCTAAAACAAGGTGTAGTTTCTTATCTTATTGCTCAACGACCTGAAAAACAAGCTTATTTTACAGTTAGAGATATGTGCAGGGAGCTTATTTTTAAACAGGAAATTAAGAAAATTAACTATGTGCCAATAGATGTATTGTTAAAAGAAAATATTGAAGATTATATGAATTTCACAGAATAATAAAAGCAACAATAAACCATTAAATTAATTGTTATGAAATTAGGAAAATTCAGTATTGGCACAGGCGACCGTTTTGCTCATCAGGGCGAAGCTCAGTTGAGAGCCATTATGAAAGCAAACGAGAAATCGGGCTTAGATATTAATATTGTTTGGAACAAATCAAACCGTGAACATACTTATGTTCATACTGTTCCTCAGGATACCCGCAACGAAGCGGATGCTGCGGTAAAAGTATTGGGTTTTAAAGGTCAATATTTTGTTGACGCTGACCATATCAACTTCAGCAATGTGGCCGGTTTCGTTGATTCATCCGACTTTTTTACATTGGATGTTGCTTCATTTATTGGTAAAGAAAGTAAACCGGAGGATATCCGTGCATTTGTAGCTTCGTGCGACAAATATATTGGCAAACTTCAGATTCCGGGCATTGACCATACAATTGTAGTTTCGGTTGAATTGCTCGAAAAAGTAGCAGGTAAATTTTTAGCTGCTGCACAACAAGCTGCTGATATTTTCAACTTCCTTGTTGAGAAAAAAGGAAAAGGCAACTTTATTACCGAAGTATCAATGGATGAGGTGGAAACTCCGCAAACTCCAATCGAAATGTTATTCATTTTGAAAATGCTGGCCGATAAAGGTGTTCCTGCTCAAACTATTGCTCCTAAATTTACCGGTCGTTTCAACAAAGGTGTTGATTATACCGGTGATGTAGATCAATTTGCCAAAGAATTTGAAGAAGACGTGTTGGTTATCGATTATGCAGTCAAAGAATTTGGTCTTCCTGAAGAATTGAAATTGAGCATTCACTCCGGTTCTGATAAATTCTCTATCTATCCGGTTATGGCTGCCGTTATCAAGAAATACGACAAAGGTCTTCACCTGA
>CAZEEB010000183.1:0-4605 GCA_964511245.1 uncultured Paludibacter sp. | reverse complement strand
CATAATCTGTAATTCCTACAAATGCTTCATTTCCTTCCACGCGAATCCATTCGTGCTCTTTTGTGTACTTTAAGTTAGCTGGTACGCTCATAATTTAATCTTTTAAATTGTTATTTATTGTATTTGAATTGTGAATTCTAAATTGACATAAAACGGGATAATGATCGGAATAATTTACCCTGTCGCTAATGTATTGAATGGGTGTAAAAGCGGATGGGTCATAAAGCAAATAATCAATTCTGAAGCCATAAAAAGGCTCTTTGAAAGTCCATCCAAAACCTATTCCTGTTTCGGCATAAGCGTCTTTAAGTTTTCCTTTCATTTTAGTGTAAGCATACGAAGGTGGCACATCGTTAAAATCGCCACAAACAATGACTTTATGGGGCGAACTGGCTATTAATTGCGAAATTGTATCGGCTTGATATGCTCTAAGCCGATATGCTGAACCAAGTTTGTGCGAAAAATAAAATGTAATGTCAGTAATGTCTTCTGCATCAAACTTTTTAGTTAGCTTGGACGACAATGCCTTATCGGTTTCAGTTATTCTATTTGACTCTAAATGATTATTAAAAACCCGAATTATGGTACCATTTATATTAATATCTGTCGATATTGACATGTTAAAACGGGATGGAAACTCAATTCGTTGCCGATTTACAATTGGATATTTTGAAAAGGTGGCAATACCATAAATATTCGTATAATGTTTTCCTTTAAACTCCACATGTTTAAAGGGATATTTACTGAAAATCCGCATCATATCGTTGAATGTTATGTACTTATCCAATGTACTAACTTCAAATTCTTGTAAGCATACTATATCCGGATTTTTTTCAAGCACATATTGCATCACATTGTTGTGATGCTGAGGTGTATCTTTCACTAAATTACCACTCATTCGGGTATTGTAGGTAAGTATGTTTAATGGAGTTGCAGACGTTGACTTTTTTAAATATCCAAAGTGGATTGGAAATGTATTGCTAATTTCATTAGCCGACAAAATCATTAAACTTAATGACAACAAAAAATACCAACTACGTGAGGCAATCCAGAATAAAATATAAGCTAAATTTACGGTTATCGTGATTGGATAAAAGAGGGAGAAGTACGCAGGTATAATTACTTTCTCGGGGCTTAAAACTGACCCCAGCAATGTTATGAGCAGTAAAAATGCTGCAACAATATTTGTTACAAGCATGAACCATTTTACAAGTTTTTTGCCAAACATTACGCTGTAAATTAACCAATTATGAATCCCAATCGAATCGTTTTGTAAAGTTTGTGAACCAATTATTTATTGCTTTGTTCAAACAATCGTTTCTTTTCTTCGGACGATAAGCTTTCGTAGCCGGATGTTTTTATTTTATCAAGTATTTTATCAATTTCAGCCATTTTCTTCGCTTTATTTATATTAAATTCAGCATCGTTCATGGTCTTACTTTTTCTGAATTGATTTTGTTTAACCCGAAGTTTGCGCGGTCTGAACAAGGAACTGATTTTATCCAGAATCCAATTAAAACCGCGGGTTAAATCTTTACCTTGTTGCAAAGATACAACAAATAAATAACCCGCCAAAGCACCGCCAAGGTGTGCCAACTCGCCACCTCCATTTTGCGAAGTAATACCAAAGAAACTGATTAATACTGAAGCTATTGCAATAAATTTAAGTTTTACAGCGCCAATTAGCATAAGCTGTAACTCCATATTTGGTGCACGGAGTGCTGCTGCAACTATTATTGCCATTATTGACCCCGAAGCACCCAATAACAAGCTTTGATGAATTAAACCGGCATAATATGGAAATAAATTATAAGCAATTAAATAAAATGAAGCCGCAATCAGACCGCCAAATAAATAAAGACCTACAAGCTGTTTTTCAGAAAAATACATTAAAAATATCTGCCCGAACCAATACAAGGCTATCATATTGAATAAAATATGAAAAATAGCTTCGTGTAAAAACATATAACTTAATGGTGTCCATATTCTATACGGCAATAGAGCAAAATCTGCAGGTAATGCTAAATACGAACTAAGAAAAGATGTAGATGAGTTAAAAAGCAAAAATAAAATCGAAATGGCTTTGATACCGGCAAATACAGCTACGTTAATGTATATCAGCTGAATAAGTGCATTCCCATGCTTAAATAATTGTTTCAGATTATCGAGTAGGTTCATAATTTTATTTGATTACAGGATATGTTTTTTTTTCCAATAAAAAATGATAATTGCTCCAAAAAACATGCCACCCAGATGTGCAAAATGTGCAACATTATCAGTAGGATTTCGTAGGTAACCCTGATACAATTCATATAAACCATACAAAGGTATCAGAATGCGGGCTTTAATAGGAATTGGTAGTGGAAAAACCATCATTTTAGCATCGGGAAATAGCCACCAAAATGCGAGTAATAATCCAAAAAGAGCACCCGATGCCCCCACAGTAACCAGTGAAGGCGAATTTAGGAATAATCGCTTCATTTCCAAAAGTGCCGGAGTGTCGGCCATATTGAGATTTTCAATTCTGAAATACTGGCTTAATACCACCAAATGATTTGCTAATCCTTCGGCCGATTTTGTAGCAATAGCTTCATTTAAAGCACTAATGAGCGGTTGAAATTCAACGGTCCAGAATATTTGCTGTACAATGCCGGCGCCAATGCCCGTAAAAATATAATAAAATAAGAAGCGCTTTGATCCCCATAGGTTTTCTAAAACTCCACCGAACATATATAACCCGAACATATTCATGAAAATATGAAAAAAACCTGCATGCATAAACATGTAAGTCACAAACTGGGCAGGGTTAAATTTTGGAGAAGCCCAATAATGTAAACCTAAAATTTCATCAAGATTGGTATTGACACCAAGTTTTTGAAATAAATCGGGAGTTAAAGTACTCGCTAACCAAAATATTATATTAATTGCCAATAAGTTTTTGACAACCGGAGGTATGCCGTTTAAGAAAGATGGTTTGTAGCTATTCATTTGTTAATGTATCTAATAAAGTAATTGATTTTTTGAAATTAAAAAATATAAAGTAAGCATTTTAAAAACTTTAAATCCATGTAATCAAAATCTTAATTGAGTTCCAGCCGACTATCAAAATAAACAATTATAAACAGATGAAAGGATGTAAAAAATTTCAAAAACAGTAATTTTAAGTAAATAACGAGTTTAAAACTCAACATAAATCTAAGTAAAATCCTCATTCTAGCTAGATTTGACACACAAAAGTAGTAAAATCGGTCTTTAAAATATGTTTTCTAACATATTTTGGCAAAAGATTTAAAATAAACTGATTTTTTTTAATGTAAATGCTTGTATATTAATTACAATCTACTACATTTGCAAAATCAAAATTTATTTTTTACAGTTTCTACTAACAAAATCAAAATCTTATGAACAAAGCAGAATTAATCAGTGCCATCGCTGCTGAAGCAGGTCTTAGCAAAGTTGATGCAAAAAAAGCTCTCGATGCAGTAGTTAAAAGTGTATCTGACGCCTTAGTTGCAGGCGACAAAGTAAGTTTAGTTGGTTTCGGTACTTTCTCAGTTGCATTGCGTGCAGCTCGTCCGGGTATTAACCCTGCAACCAAACAACCAATTAAAATTGCAGCTAAAAAAGTTGCTAAATTCAAAGCTGGAGCTGAATTGACAGCTGCCGTTAACTAAAATTTAGTACATTGAAATCACAAAAAAGGAATATTTATATTCCTTTTTTGTTGCCCTAATTTCCAATATTTAACTATAATTGAATGGCTTTTTCAATGGAAATAGCTGTATCTTTTCCTTTAATTGTTTCTACTATTTTTAATGCAAATTCTATTGCCACACCCGCTCCCTTGGCAGTAAGTATATTATTTGAAATTGCAATTTTATGTTCTGAGAGAATTGCTCCGCTAAGTTGATTCTCAAATCCGGGATAACAAATTGCCTCTTTGTTGTGTAACAAACCAAGTTGTCCCAAAATTGAGGGTGCAGCACAAATTGCAGCAATATGTTTTTGTGCATCAGCCTGCTTTTGGATTAGCTTAATTAAACCTTTATGGGCTGCTAAATTTTTAGTTCCGGGCATTCCACCCGGTAGATACAACAAACACTCTTGCGGAAAATCAATTTCTGAAAATACACTTTCGGATAAAACCGGAATGTTATGTGCCCCGATTACTGTTTTTTCAGTAGTGATTGAAACTGTTTGAACTTCAATTTCAGCTCGTCTGAAAATATCAACTGCTGCAATTGCTTCAATTTCCTCAAAACCATCGGCTAAAAATACAAATATTTTCATAATCTATTGTAAGCGGTAATTGTAAGTAATAGAGCCGGTTTCAGTATTTTTACCTGCTGTAAACCGAGTTCTGTTTGCTGCCGACATGGCATCTTTGCGCATCTCTGAATCGGATATTGTAGTTGGTGAACCTATCGAGGTACTTGAAACAACTCCATTCTCGTCAACTCGAATATTTACGGTTATTTTTCCCTCCACATCTTTTGGATAATTCGGTTTTACCGGATTTCCGAAATAATTGCGGTTTCCAAGATTCAAGGTAAAACCAACTAGATCGGAAGAGCACACGTCTGAACTCCAGTCACCTGAAGCTAT
>CAZEEB010000182.1:0-4614 GCA_964511245.1 uncultured Paludibacter sp. | reverse complement strand
CGGCTCTGAACACTCTTTCCCTACACGACGCTCTTCCGATCTCCATTAAATTTATTGAAGTCGACATGGATGCAGTATTACCAGTCATCGTGCCTGAAAATATGGTAGTTCCAGCCGTGATAATATAATTTACCGAATTGGCTGATTTTTCATTGTTGGTTCGGGTAATGGTCAGAATATCGTATTGACAGAATTTCTGAGGAAAATAGGACACTATCGGTAGATTGGTATTTCCAATCAAATAGTTTTTACCGGTGGCATCAGCCGTACCTTTTGTCCCATCGAGTGCCCATAGAAAAAAGGTCAGATTATCGAAAGTTAGCGACTGTGAAACTCCAAAATACTGATAGGGAATCATATCAATTTTATACACATTGGTTGCCATTTTTTTCATAGCAGTCCGTGCGTGAGTCGCCATGTTATTGGGGTCGAACAGGTAATGAGCATCCAAAAAATTATTAATACCACTTTCCATAAAAATGGAATCTTTGGCTGCCAAACCACCTATTACACCATTTACATAGGATTTTGAAGTGTTTACGAGTATCGAAACAGGCGTATCAATTCCAAAATTGGATGGAAAAACCTGCAAGGCAGCTCCCGATGTTTTGAAAGTGCCAACCTGAACCCGGGGGCACATGACATTAAATGCCCCGGTAACAGTTGATCCGTCTTTCGATTTTAACAGCATCCAGAAATAGTTATCGAAATTTGCCAAATCAGTGAGTGTTTTCTTGAAATACTTGGTTGGTGTAAGTGTAAAGCTCCAAACCATATTTCCTTTGGTAGGTTCGTATTTCAACTTGGCAAAATCAGAAGAATTTGTCCAGTTTCCGGCATCCGGTTCGGAAGGCTGCCATGCCCACATATAAACATCCTGACCAGCTGTAAAATTCGTTCCGGTCAAATCGAAATACCAGATGACTTGCTCGTCCATAGTCCATATAATCGGGTAAGACCAAGTGTTGGTAGGTGTGGGGTCAGCAGCTTTAGCCGATAAGCCTATGAAGAGCAATCCTGCTGCCAGCATCCATCCTGAAAATAGTCGGCAGAAATGTGAACAAATTGATTTTTTTCTAAATAGTATCATTTTGTTTAAGATTAATCATCCGAATTTAGTATTGCCTAAATAAGGACGGATTTTTAAAGTTTTGGAATTACTCTGTGCTACATTTTTTGAACTGTAGCACAGAGTTTGAGAGATTTATTTTGTCACTTTAAGCGATTCTGATTTTCCGTTTCCATTCAGAACAAGCAGATAAACGCCTTTTGCAAAATCTGAAAAATTGACATTCAATTGCTGTTGGCTTGACGAAACCGGAATGCGTCTTACTATTGAACCTTTAAAATCGTATACCGAAACCTGACTGAAGTTATTGTCTTTCAACGAAATGGTCAGATTATCAACTACCGGATTCGGATAAGCTGTGAAACGGTCTGACATTGGACTATTGATATTGCTCGTAACAGTTACATTGGTAGGTACCATGAAAGCCTGAGTTTGTATTAAACCATTGCTACTGCGAATTTTCATCCAAAATCCGCTTGGATTGCTGGTTTGAAGTTCAGATACCGTTTTTCCGTAGAAAGTTGTAGGAGTAAGTGTTATACTCCATGTTTGAGCACCTATGCGGGTAAGTTTGGTTACATTATCGGCACTTGGTACGTTCCATGTTCCGGTACGTCCACTTAAAGTTTCAGGATTTGCGGGATCCCATGCCCAGATATATAATGAGTCTTTTCCAAAAATACTTCCTGTCAAATCCAGCGTCCAGTTAACAGGTTGATTTAAGGTATATGTACCGGTTGACAATCCATTCTGTGTGCAGCTAACTTTTGGTCCTTTATCGGCAAAAGTTGTAGTTGTTTGAAATGGATTAATTTTACTGATTGGGAACGTATAATTCAACGTACCAGAATCATCTCCGGGCGTAGATGTTTGGATATTATACCAACAAGCATTTTTTCCAGCAGTTAAAAATTCTGTTTGAGTATGATTAAATGCGACAGCCGGAATAAAAGACACCGTCCATTTTAAGGTACCGGCCACGTGTACCATGCTTGCCGAACCTCCCCAATAAAAAGCCCAAGGAGCCCAAAAGTAAGCATACAAAGTCTCAGTACCATCCAGTGTTGTACCACTGTTGGTGAAGTCAGCTGTAAACGTAATAGTTTTGTTAGCTAAAGCCGGAAGCGAGTCGGTAACTGCTAAATCAGTAGTAATAACCGGAGCTTTTTTACCGATTAATCCTGCCTGAGCACTAAACGACAGGCAAATGATTGCCAAAAAAGCAAGCGTCAACGTAATTTTTTTCATGATTTCTAATTTTTAGATGTTTATTATATAAATATTTAATTTTATTAGGATTATTCAAATCAACTAATTTACCTTACACAATCGATAAGTGTACGAAACGAAAGCTACCCCATTAGTTCGACGGGTAAGTTTAAACTCAAACACATCCAATAAACCAGGAACTGAACCCAGTGTCAAGGTTGCTGTTTTTTGTGTTTTCGCCTGATCGGAGTAGAGATAAATTTCGTTGGGAGTGGCATCGGTGTTGATAAACATATTGGGCATACTCCAGTATCCACTTGCTGGAATCAATGCAGGAGCATTGCCTGTGACAGCATACGAAGTAGGATTGTTTTTATCGTCGGTATTAAACTGTACGTTAAACGAAGTAAAATTGAACTGGCGCGAAAGTCCCATATCAGTTGGAGTCTGACCGGCTGTTTTGGCTATTTCGTCGGTTTGCTTTACGCTGATAGCAGCCCAGGTACCATGTATTTTTTCGGAAACAGAAATGGGAGTAACATACGTACCATCGTTGGTATCGGTACAGGAAGTAAGCAACATACTAATTGTAAAAAGCACTGCTAAGGAAAGTCGGAATGTTTTCATAGGTTGTATTGCAAAATTTAAAGGTTGAAAATCTTTTTGTCGATTTCGGATGCAAATTTATAGCTAAAAGCATCAGATTATATACTGCAAAAAAAAGATATAATAAAATATTGAACATTAAAATTATATCTATCAGTATATCAATCAAATAGCTTATTTAAGTATTTGCATAAATATAATGAAATTATTGATATTAATTTAGCTATTATATTGAAATCCGTCTGCAAAATAGCATTGTTTAATAAATTCAGGCTAGGATTGTTGGTACTGTTAAATATAGTATGTATTTTTGGTGCGTAAAAACAGAAAGTGGGTACATGCTGCTAAATAATGCATTGACCCGATTATAAACAGAAGGAAATAGAACTGAAATTTGCTTGATTTGGCATGTTTCTAACTTTTTAAATTTATGAAAAAATGTGCAGTTAGAATTCAAATCCTCTTTTGGTTTTTAAATCCTTTTTTGGCATTTTCTGCAAATCATTTTTACACTGTGGGCTCAAAATTGTACGATCCATGTGCGGTAGAATTTAACATAAAAGGAGTAAATTATGCTCCTTACAACTGGGGTTATTCTACCAACGAATTGGTGCTGAGCGAAATAGCTAAAACTGGAGCAAATGCCGTCAGAATGTCGTGGTATGCAAATCATCCCGATATACTGACACACAGTGTTTATACAGCTGCCAAATTAGCTGTAGCATTGGATGCGTGTAGCGCCGAAGGAATGTTGCCAATTATTGAACTTCATGATCAGACTTGCCAAAATAATCCTCAGGCATTGATTTCATTATCCGATTATTATTTACAGTCCGATGTCAAAACGGTTTTAATGGCTCGTCAGGACAAAGTGATAATCAATATTGCCAATGAGTCACTTTTCGTGCTCTGGGCTGCCAACCTGATTACTGCTCAAAACACGTTTATAAACACCTACAATACAATTATTGCTAAACTCAGAAATGCAGGATATACCTGTCCGTTAATAATTGATGCTCCTGACTGTGGAACAAACAGCGATGCGCTTGCAGCTGTTGGTCAAAAAATAATTGATGCCGACCAGCAACATAATGTTATTTTTAGCATTCATACCTACTGGTACTCGTTTGCCAACAATAATCCAAACACCATGCTTCAAAAGCTTCAGATTGTTATCAATTCGGGTATTCCGTTTGTGTTGGGAGAAGTGGCAAATCAGCAAGATGACACACAATCATGTCAATATACGCTCCCATATCAGGAATTGATTAGCGGTTGTCAGTCATTGGGTATCAATTGGTTGGCTTGGTCGTGGAATAATGATATTTGTCCCAACAGGCAAATGAGTAGCACAGGACGATTTAGCAATCTCACATCGTATGGAAACGATTTGACAAATAATAGTAGCTATGGACTGAAAGTAAAAGCTATTAAATCACCTTATCTGACATCAAATACCTGTAGTTCTTCTTCATTGCTGCAATTACCATCAGCCGGCGGTTGTTTAGGAGTCTCCGTTCTCAAAAAAAACAATTGTTGGGAAATTGTATCGTCACACACAACAGCATTAGAAATTAAACTATACAATCTATTAGGTCAACTTATGGACAAAAAAATGCTCCAGCCAAATGAAACACAATCTGTTTTTAAACCCAACGAAAGAGGCGAATACATACTTAATATAACAGACAAAAATGTTACATCAGAAGTTTTAATACTCAAGTTAATAA
>CAZEEB010000181.1:0-4655 GCA_964511245.1 uncultured Paludibacter sp. | reverse complement strand
TCCATGTGTACAGACCACTATTTTAGGCTGCTTTGAATTTTTATCCATAAATGCAAGTAATCTGACTTGCATTCCCAGAAAACGTGTGCGGAATTCCCAAATATCATCAGTCAGTTTCTTAAAAAGCTCAGAATCATTTATTTGGCGGGATTTCCACAAATTGTACAGTACTTTTTCCCTTGTTTTATCGTCCAATGAATCAAGAAATTCATCCACTTCATCCAAAAGCACAATGTCAAAACTATATTCCATCTGATAATTTTTGTGCAAATATATATATTATTTCCTTATAAGGAAACTTATTTGTTGTTTATATTTGGTTTTTAGCATTTACTTGCTGAATTAAGTACTTTTTAAACTAAATTCGGCTGAATTTCATTGAAGAAATTCAGCCGAATAGTTTTATTGTTGAAAGCGGATGATACATTCCGATATTTATCGGAAGCTTTCATTCTAGCCGCTATGTAGGCGAAGCCATACGCCAATCCTAAACAGTGCGACTTCATTACAGCATACGAAACTGAGAGCTATAAGTCGAACTGAATCAACAAGAAATACGCTACGAATACAGGTGAATTAATTATACAACCAAATAGTTTTGTTTTCTTCATTTTGATTATAATAGATACGTCCTTTATATTTAATTTGAAATTTGTTTATAGTTGTTGAAACAATACAATCAATATTCTTTTGACTTAACAAATTATTTTGCCCAATCACGTTAATATGTATTGGATTAATATCTTTATTGTAAATTTGATAAAACAACGGATATTCCCAATCATCGCAACCAATAATTAATCCAATATTTTTAAAATTCGACTGATTGATTTCATTCAACGTCGAATTATATTCTTCATAAAAGTCAGGTCTATTTGCAAAGTATTTTTTAAATCTATCATCCGTAATTTTAATACTTGACGTAATTCCACTTTTAGTGATAAAAGGTCTTGATGAATTTAGTAGAATTACACTGAAAGAAAAGATTATTATAATTGGAATAGTCCAGTATATTATTTTTGAAAATTTCTTATTTATACTTGCTGCATAACATATTAACGGAACAGCTAACATAAATAAAGGAGTGTGTAACCTAGTATGCCAAGGTTGCCATTTCAAATAGGAACAAAATAGTATAACTTGTAAAATTATTGTTATAATTAAAAGTAAAGCAAATTTATCAACTACTATATCCTTTTTTAAAACATAAAATCCAATCAGACAGAAAGATATGAAAATTAAATAAAAATGTAATGGATTCGAGGCTGAATCTTCGTGATTTGGAAAATCAGGAGACCTACCAAATCTAAGCCCACCAAAGTTTTGATTAGGACTATTAATGTCGATATTTGCTATGGAATGTAGTTTGTAAATTACTATTTTCGCAGCTTTATTGAATGGGTTTGGACCTATCTGATTACCCATGTTTTTTAAAATACTAGAAATCAATAGCATAGGAGACATTTCACTATTTGAATACATTTTGGATTCACTTTTATCTACGCCAAGAATATTTTGATTTAGGTTGTAATTACGCAAATAATGTCCTGAATTGATACTTAGAAAAATAATTAGAGAAATAATAGAATGGGTTATATAATTGATTTTTTTTGTTTTATACCATTGAACCAATATTGCTATTGCAAAAATAAGAAGTATAGGAGTTAAATAAATATATGCTGTTCCTTTTGTTAAGACAGCAAGTCCAACAGATAATCCAAAGAAGAAAAAGTTAAGAAAAGTAGCTTCTTTGATTGATTTAGCAGCAAAATAAATTGTAGATAAGATGAAAAACGAAACAACAATATCATTTTGAGTACTTGAAGCCTGCAAAATAACTTCTGGAATAGTTATTAACAAGACTATTGAAATTAATTTGAATCGTTTTTTTAATCCAAACAAATCCATTAATAATAAGATTGGAAATATAGATAAGAGTAAAAACAAAAATTGAACGGTATTTGAAAAAAAATCATTTCTGCTTAACACATTGAATTGCATGATTACAAATTCCGAAAAAGGAGGTTGATATAGTTGCCTGACTATATGTGTGGGATAGTGTGATATTGACTGATGACTTATCCAGTTTGGAATTCTTGCCATGTGGTAAGTCATAGAATCCCAGTTATTTGGTTGATATACAACACCTTGTATAAAAATCAATATAAAAATACAGCAAATAAAGATTAAAGAAATTTTCTCGAGCAAGTTCAACTCTTTGAGTTTTCTCTTTGTTTCCCTTAATTGGTCTAAAATTATTTGTCTTACATCATTTGTCTTAATAAATAGCAAATAAAAATTCAAGATTGTTATTCCAGTCCAAAATAAAAGAATAGTGGTGTAGTTTAATATGTAAAATATACTTGAAATTTCTGTCACAAAAACTATTAAAGTTGAAAAAACAAGAACTGTAGAAAGCAAAACTTCAATAGAATTGTACTTGTGAATAAAAACTATTTTAAAATTTAGAAAGATAGTAATGAAACTGATTAACAATAAGATAATTGCCATAATTTTTGTTGACTAACTGGTTAAATTTAAAATGAAGTGATATGTTTTTTTTTAGAAATACTTTTATTTATCAATATTATTTTCGTTGATTATTTTAGGCACTAACACCTTAACTAATTCTTTCTCATTAAATACCAAATATTTACGGAGAATAAAATTAAAAACCAATCCAACAGCAGTTGCAATTATTTTTGAAGTAGCAGGTAAAACTCCTAGTGAAATTAGTCCAGTAGTTGAGAATAAGTCAAATAATGCTACAGCCGAAATTGAAAGAAAATAAATTGAATATTCAGACCATTTTCCCCATCTGGAATTCTTACCAAACAACAATAGTACACATAGCAAATAATTAAGTAAAGCAGCTCCGTAAAAAGCTATAAGCGTGGATGCAGATACAGGAATATACTTTATTAAAGTCAAGAATAAAAACAGGTTCAATAAAGCTGAAATACCACCAATAAAAAGATAGATAGCAAATTGAAGTATAATAGAGCGTTGCGCATTATAGCGAAGAATACAATACAAAGCTCTCATTCCGTCTTTCCATCCAATTTTTTTCCCCTCTTCGAAAGTTCGTCCATAATATGAAATACCAACTTCATATATTCTAACTTTTGGTACTCGGGAGATTTTTGCTGTTATTTCGGGTTCAAAACCAAACCTTTTCTCTTTTAGGGTGATGGATTGTATAATCTTGGTATCGAACAATTTATAACAGGTTTCCATGTCTGTTAAGTTCAAATTGGTGAACATATTGGAGAGGAAAGTAAGAAATTTATTACCTATTGAATGCCAAAAGAATAGAATTCTGTGAGGATTACCACCAATAAAGCGAGTTCCGAAAACAACATCGGCAAACCCATCGACAATAGGTTTTAATAATTGGTTGAATTCTTGTGGGTCATACTCTAAATCAGCATCTTGAATTATTAAGTATTCACCTGATGCATAATTAATCCCAGTATGTATAGCAGCTCCTTTTCCCATATTCACCTCATGTTTAAGGTATTGAATACCTAAGGAAGCATTTGCAGCAACATAATTTAAAATGGCTTCTTCAGTATCATCTGTCGAGCAGTCATTTACAATAATAATTTCTTTCTGAATATTATTTATTAAAATAACGTCTTTTACTTTGTCAAGTATAAAGTGAATTGTTCTTCCTTCGTTATAAGCAGGAATAATTATCGATAAAGTTTTAATCATGGTAAGAGAAAATTGTTTGTTTGGTATGTTAATTTGCTGATTTTAGGGCACAAAAAAAGCGTGGGAACTGTTTGCTTATCATTTCCATGAGGGTCTGGACTCCCTGTACTAAATGATAAGCAACAGCCCCACGCCTATAAAATATAGTCGTGGAGCGTTTGTTGCTATCATCCTTAGTACGTGAAATTGTCCAGATTTCATGGAAGGATAATATTTAAAACGCTTTTCGTTTTTTATTAATATGTAATGCAATTGTCGCTACAATTGACGAATGTTATTTTGAATTACAAATATATGAATAATATTATAATTTACAAATTAATGTTATAAAAAAATAGTTACAGAAATTTTTTGTTTTAAAAAATTGATATTCAAAATTATAAATAGAAGAAAATAGAGTAATTCACGGGCTTATGTATGTGACATGTGCCAATAATTAAACAGATTAGGCTGAATTTTTTACAGCATTTCCCTTAAGATTCCTTTATGTCTACAATGTTGTGTTTTGCTTATGTTTTTTTGAAGTTTATTCATTCAAACCGAATGATTATCTTTGCAGGCAAATTATGAAATTTCATGAACGACTTGAATTTAAACGAAGCAAATAAACTATACAACGAACCCATGCATACTTGTGAGCATATTTTAAATCAAACTATGGTTCGGATGTTTGGATGTGAACGCTCTGTGAATGCACATATTGAAAAACGAAAATCAAAATGTGACTACCTCTTAACCGAATTACCATCAGACCAACAAATAGCTGAGATTACAAGCAAAGTGAATGAAATAATTGATAGCCATTTATCTGTTTATGAAGAAATTATGAGTAGAGAAAAGGCTTCCGAACTAGTCGATTTGTCGAAACTTCCAGCCCATTCATCGAATATTCTAAGGTTAATTCACATAGGTAACTATGATACTTGTGCTTGCATTGG
>CAZEEB010000180.1:0-4674 GCA_964511245.1 uncultured Paludibacter sp. | reverse complement strand
AGTTTCGAATCTAGCCATTCAATTTGGCAAACGTGTTTTATTTTCTGACGTAAATCTTAAGTTTACTGCCGGTAATTGTTACGGAGTAATAGGCGCCAATGGCGCGGGCAAGTCTACACTAATCCGAATGCTCAGTGGCGATTTAGACCCAACCCGTGGTAGTATTCAATTTGGACCGGGCGAACGTCTATCTGTATTGAAACAAGATCACTTTGAATTTGATGAATCAACTGTTATTGATACAGTAATGATGGGTCACGATGTATTATGGAAAGTAAAAGAAGAAAAGGATGCCATTTATTTGAAAGAAGATTTTACAGATGCAGATGGACTTCGGGCTTCAGAATTGGAAGATAAGTTTTCGCAAATGAATGGATGGAATGCTGAGAGTGATGCAGCATCATTATTAAGTGGTTTGGGTATCAAAGAAGACTTGCATTATCAATTAATGAATGAACTGAGCGGAATGGAAAAAGTGCGTGTCCTTTTAGCTCGAGCTTTGTTTGGCAAACCGGATAATCTATTGCTCGATGAGCCAACCAACGATTTGGATGTTGATACAGTGATGTGGCTCGAAAATTATTTGGCAAATTATGAAAACACAGTCTTAGTCGTGTCACACGACCGTCATTTTCTAGATGCTGTAAGTACGCATACCGTGGATATTGACTTCGGAAAAGTACAAGCATTTGCCGGTAATTATAGTTTTTGGTATGAGTCAAGTCAATTAGCACTTCGTCAACAACAAAACCAGAACAAAAAAGCCGAAGAAAAGAAAAAAGAGTTGGAAGAATTTATTCGTAGATTCAGCGCCAATGTGGCTAAATCAAAACAAGCAACGAGCCGAAAGAAGATGCTTGAAAAACTCAATATTGATGAAATCCAAGCTTCAACCCGTAAATATCCGGGAATTATTTTCACCCCCGATCGTGATCCCGGAAATATGGTACTTGAAATTGCTGGACTTGGAAAAACATTGGATGATGGAACTGTACTTTTCAAAGATGTGAATTTTAATGTTGAAAAAAATGATAAAATAGTATTTCTATCACGTGACCCACGAGCTATGACCGCTTTTTTTGAGATTATAAACGACCATGATAAAGCTCACCAGGGAACTTATAATTGGGGTATTACCATTACACACGCATACTTACCGCTTGACAATTCTGAATTTTTTAATACAGATTTAAATCTGGTTGAATGGCTTGGTCAATATTCCGATGATACACTCGAATCGTATATTCGGGGCTTTCTGGGAAAGATGCTGTTTGCCGGCGAAGAAATTTTCAAAAAAGCCAGCGTGCTTTCAGGAGGCGAAAAAATGAGATGCATGATAGCCAGAATGATGCTTCGTAACGCTAATGTAATGGTTCTCGATTCGCCTGCTAACCATTTAGATTTAGAATCGATACAGGCGTTTAACAATACTTTGGTAAATTTTAAAGGTAATGTATTAATGGCTTCGCACGACCGTGAGTTCATACAAACCGTTTGTAACCGCATTATTGAACTTACACCAAAAGGCATAATTGATAAACAAATGGATTATGATGATTATGTTACTTCTGAAGAAGTTAAAACAATTCGTGAACGTTTGTATAAATAATTTTCAACGTTTTAGATATAAAATTATTAATTTTAATAACTTTGCACATCAACTAAAAATAATTGGATATGAGTGAAGAAAACAACTGCAATTGCAAAAACAAAAACTCATTTCATCAGGCAAATGCTTCTGGTGGAGCAGTTTATGGTTTAGGGCTAATTGGTGCAGCCATTTATTTTATTTCGCATGCCAGCACCTTTTGGATGGGGGTATTAGGATTTTTAAAAGCTATTGTGTGGCCTGCCTTTTTGGTGTATGAGGCACTTAAATCATTAGCTATTTAAATTTTTGAAGTAAAAAATGCTTTTCAAGTCCTGAAAAGCATTTTTATCATTTCCTCGTTCTACTTTGTTCAATTGTAACTTTTTCAACTTTAGCACCCAGCGGTGGATTTAGTTTAGAAAGTTCAATTTCAATTTTTTTGATTTGCTTAAACGAATCGAAAACCCGTTCAATTATCCGATTACTAACATGTTCAATAAGTTTTGACGGAATTTCCATCTCATTTTTTACCAAATTATAAACTATCTGATAATTAAGTGTATGATCAAGATTATCTGTTATTTCGGCTTCATCGGTATTCAACTCCATACCAAGCGAAACTAAAAATGTATTTCCTTGTGTTTGTTCATGTTCCAGGCAACCGTGATATGCGTGAAACTCCATATTTACTAATTTTATCTTAGCCATTACGAATATTTACTAATTAAACTCCATTATTTTTTATCTAATAATTGTTTCCAATAATCCATTCGAAGCTACTATTTCTTTTCCAACTAAAAATTATTTCCACATATATATTCTATGCTTCCAAACCAGGAATAATCTGGTAGTTGTCGGAAATATTTTTGAAACAAATCCTGCTAAATTTTCAGAATTAGTCGATTATACCGTTAAAGTAAACTCGTAGTTTATTTGGCTGGATTGGTTGAAATACGGTCGAAGAACGGATTTTTTGAAGAACAGCTGATTGGAATACCATAAATATTGCTGCATCCAGACATCCAACCCAATTCCTGAACAACGCGTCCAACTGAAAACATTACCCGACTGTCCACTCTTCTGTCGGCTGCTACCGAACAAGCGGACCCAATGGCAATGCCCACATCCACCGAATTTATGGAACAGGGAACTTCCAGGAATTGCATCTTTTCGGCACAAGAACTGAAACCGCAATAACCGCAATTCAGGTTATGAATTTGTTGCTTGGTTCCGATTAAAACTATGGCTTCAGCATGAAGAATATTGACTGAATCGCGATATACAAAATTCAACCCTGACTTTTCGCTATATTCCAACATCGCTTCCGATAGTTCTTTAATGGTTTTACCGGTTATCAAAGCCACTTCAATAATATCGAAACCTTTTCCTTTCGGTGCGGTTCGTGCGGCGGTCATCATTTCATTTGCAACCTGCAAAAGACGTTCTGCGCGCGTATCACGTTCGTTAATCAGCATTTTTTATCTTAATTAAATTCCTGAATTTTATCCAAAATTAATTTATCGATTAATTTGTTCGACGCCACAATTTCACGACCAAACAAGTAATCATTTCCACCTTTATAATCAGTTACAATTCCTCCGGCCTCTTTTATGATAAGCACTCCTGCAGCCACATCCCATGGTTTCAGGTCATATTCCCAAAAAGCATCGAAACGACCGCAAGCCACATAAGCCAAATCGGTGGCAGCTGATCCTAATCTCCGAACGCCTCGTGCATTTTTCATGGTCCATTCCAGCAATTTCATATAACTTCCCATTTTACTAAAGTCATTATATGGAAAACCTGTTGCTAACAAAACATCGTGAATATCAGCTCGTTCAGACACATGGATCTGCTTAGCATTCAAGTATGCGCCACCGTCTTTCCATGCATAAAAACATTCATCGCGACCGACTTCGTAAACAACGCCTAACACCAGTTCATCACCATCCAGCAACCCAATGCTGACAGCATAAACCGGAACGCCCTGAATATAATTGGTAGTTCCATCCAACGGATCAATCACCCAATTGAACCGCTCGCCATGTTTATCGCTGGTTCCTTCTTCGGCAATAAAACCGGATTCGGGCAATAATTTCGAAAGTTCTTCAATGATTTGTTTTTCAGATGCTTTGTCCACATAACTCACCAAATCGTGCAAACCTTTGTTTTCAATCATGGACGCATCAAAACTTTTGCGCTCTTCAGCCATGAATTTCCCAACCGTTCGGGCAATTTCGCAAGTAGCAAGAGTGAGTTGTTTGTATGATGTTGTCATGATTTTTATTTTTTCAACGCCTCAATTCCTTCTTGCAGCGAAGCAATTTTACTTTCAGCATCGGCTTTTTTCTTGCGTTCGGCTTCTACCACTTCCGGTTTGGCATTTGCCACAAAGCGTTCGTTACCAAGCTTTTTCATTACCGAGTCAATAAATCCTTCGAAGTATTTGATTTCAGCTTCCATCTTGGCAATTTCTTCTTCGGCATTTATCAAACTTCCCATTGGGATAGAAAATTCGGTTGTGCCAACAAGGAAAGATGAAGCCCCCCCAAGCCCCCCCGAAGGGTGGGATGTAAGGCCTTCTGAAAGTAAACTAATTGACTCCAGATTACAAAGTTTCACTACCACATCATCATATTGCTTGTTGTGCTCGCCATTAATATACAAACTAAGTTTTTCTTTTTGTGGAATGTTTTTCTGCAAACGAATGGTGCGAATTCCAGCGATAATTTCTTTCGCTTTTTCAAATCCACTGATTATCTCAGCGTCTTTTTCTCCCCCTTCGGGGGAGCCAGAGGGGGCTATACTAACCATAATACTTTCGCCGTCTTTGCGGTCTTCCAAAGCTTGCCAAAGTTCCTCGGTGATAAACGGCATAAACGGATGCAATACTTTCAACAGCGAATCGAAGAAACCAAGTGTCGCTTCGTAAGTTGTGCGGTCGATTGGTTTTTGATAAGCCGGTTTGGCCATTTCCAAATACCATGACGAGAATTCATCCCAGAAAAGTTTGTAAACCGCCATCAAAGCTTCCGACAAACGGTATTTTGAGAATAAATCTTCAATTTCGAGCAATGTTTTGT
>CAZEEB010000179.1:0-4683 GCA_964511245.1 uncultured Paludibacter sp. | reverse complement strand
GATAGCTTCAGGTGACTGGAGTTCAGACGTGTGCTCTTCCGATCTCAGCGTCAATTTGGCGAAATAAATTTTTTGCATTGCTATCCCAGGTCCACCAAATATTTTGGGCAATTTCTTCTAACTTATTCAAACTTGCAGGTAAATTCGATTTTACGTTTATTTCCTTTAAGTTTGATTCGTTTACGTTATTAACTTTAATTTTCATAAGCTTTTAATATGTCTTTAATTAACTAATACCAAATTAATATATATCAAATAATTTTGTCGATTTTTATTATAATTTCAGCACAAAATTAAACAAAAAGAATAAATACTAAAACTATACAACTTCAAAAAATAATTTATTCATTTCAAACGTTTGCAAGCTACAATTTCTTCAATCGCTTGGTTTTATTTTGCAGAGCAATGGAATATGCCAAATCATAATACTGTATAAAATGTTTCCAAAGAGCTTTTTCGGCAATTACAGCTGCTTTTTTTCGCACATTTTTAATTTCAGCAGCATCAAATTTTGAAAATTTTAAAATCATTTCAGCTATGCGTTCAGCCACAATAAAACCGTTATAATCAGACCGATGAATAACACCAACACCTTGCTCAATATCTTGAACAGAGTGCGAAACCCATTGTCCAAAACCCGATAAATCGGTGGTAATGGTTGGCACATGAAATGCCACACTTTCCAACGGAGTGTAACCCCAAGGTTCATAATACGAAGGAAAAACTGATAAATCCATGCCAATAAGTAAATCGTAGTATGTTTTATTGAAAATACCGTCCGTAGCATTTAAATAGGAAGGTACAAACACAATTTTCAGCTTTTGTGATTGCTGATTATTAAAGTGAAACCAATGAATTGCCGACATAATATTGTCGGTATAATAATTATGAAGTTCGTGAGTTGTAAATTTATTCCATGAATTTAAGTTTGTTTCGGGATGACTTAGAGCCGACAATAAATCAACTCTATGTCCTGTTATATAGGCTGGTACCATTATAAACACCACTATTTCTTTTTCTAAATCCTTAAAATTTGTCAGTAATTTAAGCGATTCAAGAAAAGTATCAATCCCTTTGTTTTTGTACTCATACCTGCCGGCAGTACTAATAAATAAGGCGTTTTCTGACAGTTGATACCCAAGTAAGGTTTCAGCCACTTTCTTTAAAATTTTCCGGGCTTCATTTCGTTTTGAACTAAAAATTTTTCCTTTCGGTACAAAATCATCTTCAAATCCATTGGGTGTAATTACATCAGGCTTTTTATCAAGTAATTGTTCACACTCAATACCGGTAATTTCGCTCACTGTAGTAAAACAATCAACCAAATGAGCAGCAATTTTCTCAGTTGAGTGCTTTGAAACCATATTTAACTCCTGAGCCATTTGATCGCCGGAATATTCATTTAAATAGTCATATAAGGGTTTGTGGTTTCCGGCAATGGAACGCCCTATGGAAGTGGCGTGAGTAGTAAAAAGTGTAGCAACTGCAGGTAGTTTTTCCTTTATGTAAAAAGCCCCAAAAGTAGTCATCCATTCATTAAAATGAGCAACTATTTTTTGATTTGAGCTTAGTTTGAAAAACCTGTAAAAACTTTCAATTATCATTCCGCTTGCATACCCAAACATGGATGATTCATCATAATCGCCGTAAGCAGCAATAGAATTTACAGCAGCCTGTTCCCAAACCTGAGTGTAAATTTCATTTTTTTTAATCATTAACGGCATAAAATCCACCAAAATTGCAATTGGTTTTCCCGGTATTTTCCATCTTCCAATTTTGATATTTAATTGATATTCCGAAAGCGTAAACAACTGAAAACCAGGCAATATTTCCGATAATTCTTCAAAATATGGATTTTCATTCTGCAACCACACATCCGGACCAATAAAAATAAGTTTATCGGGATGACTCAGTTGTAAAGTGGCTGCTCGCGTAGATAATACGGTGTAAATACCACCAACCATATTACAAACTTCCCAGCTTGTTTCAAATATATATTCAGGGCTAATTAGTTTTGCCATGTATTTCAAATTTAAAATGATTGCAAAGGTACTATTTTTTACTAAACATTTCCAATATGCAATACTGAGTGTTGATAACTTGATGAATTTTAATCCAAAAATGTGATTTTGTTGAATATTTATCAACAATAATGTTATAATTGCTAACAATTATCCGTGATTATCAGTACTTTGAACAAATAATATGTTGCGAATAGAAAAATAGACACCCAATTTATAAAATTGTATTGATTTTGTAATATATATACATTATCTTTGCATCCGATAAAAAAAACTAACTATTTATTCATTTAAAAAATTAAAAACATGAAGAAAATTACTCTATTATTATCTTTCGTTGCTTGTGTATTGCTTGCACAAGCTCAAACTCAGGTTGCTAATATTGCAGCTTTAAAAGCTGCCAATGCTACATTAGCATTTGGTACTACTTCAACTACTACTTTTACCATTACAGGTGAAGTTGTTGTTACTTTTGTTTCACTTTCTACAAGTGGAGCAAGAACAATTTATATTCAGGATGCCACTGGTGCATTTATGGTTTATGATGGTGCTACTACCAAGTATTTTACTGCCTCTCCAGCACTTTACAGCGGATTGACCGGATTGACCGGAACAGTAAAAAGTTATGCTGGTATTTTAGAAATGCTTCCAACAGTAGCTCCTGCAGCTGCTACTTCAACAGGTCACACACCGTTTACGCCTATTGAGACTACACTTGACAATTTGATTAACTATCCAATGCAAGTTTGTTTAGTTAAAAATGTAAAGATTAGTGATTTTACTACTTATACAAGTGGTACTACGACTTACACTCCGAATGGAATGTTCCAATCATCAAAAAATTTCCCTTTGAGTGTTGGTGGTGTAACAAGCACTACCGTACTTCGGACTTCGTATGCAGATGCGAATTATGTTAACACTGCAATTCCAACAACAGTTAATCAAGACATTACCGGTATTTCATTGCCTTACCAAGCTAGTGCAACTGCTGCTGTAATTGTTGACTTTATCCCACGTACATTGAGTGATATCAAAGCTGTTACAGGTCTTTTTGATGTAGCTGTGGATAAATTGAATGTAAAAGTAGTTGGAAGTAAATTGTCGATTGAAAATGCAACTTCAACTTATGTTGAGATATTTAACGCTACCGGTGCAAAAGCGCAATCAGGAAAACTAAATGAAGGTTCAATTGAATTGAAAGGATTGTTGAAAGGATTGTATATTGTAAAAGTAGGAACTGCAACTGCAAAAATCATGTTGTAATCAGCTAAATTCGATTGTTGGATTAAATATAAATACCTCTAAAAATATTGATTTTTAGAGGTATTTTTTTGCTCTAGCATCAACAATTAACTTTATTCATCCTGTAATTTAAAAACAAATTCGTACATTTATTGCTGAAATTATTTTAATTATTTATTGTTCATTATTAGCTGTTTAGTAAGAATGGGAGCGAAAAAAAATTTTGTTTTAGACACCAATGTCATCCTGCACGACTATAAATGTGTTCATAATTTTGAAGAAAATGACATTTATATTCCAATTGTAGTATTGGAAGAGTTGGATCATTTTAAAAAAGGAAACGAACAAATTAACTTCAATGCGCGTGAATTTGCCAGGGAACTGGATTTAATTGCCGATGACAAACTTTTCAGAAACGGAGCTGATTTAGGCGAAGGAAAAGGAAAATTATTTATACTTACCGGAGGCGAATATCCCGATGTTATTGCCAAGTCGTTTATTGAAAAAACTCCCGATCACCGTATTTTGGCTACAACATACACCCTGCGTGAGTTAAAAAAGAAAAATAGAACCATTTTGGTTAGTAAAGATATTAATCTAAGAATGAAGGCTTTATCATTAGGGCTCGAAGCCGAAGATTACATAAACGATAAAGTAACTGATTTTAATATTTTTGAGAAAAATCACGAAATTTATGAAAATGTTCCGCCCGAACTAATTGACCGTCTGTACACAAACGGTGGAACAATTCCAATTGAGGAACTGGAATTTTCATCGGATATTGAACCACAAGAATGTTTTATTCTGAAAAGCGTGCGTTCCAGTGTTTTGGCACGTTATAATCAGGAAACCGGAATGGTAAAACGTGTAGAGAAAGAACGTTCATTTGGCATTGAGCCACGCAATGCAGAGCAAGCATTTGCAATGAACGTTTTGCTGGATGAAGATGTAAAACTGGTTGCCTTAACCGGAAAATCGGGAACCGGAAAAACCTTATTGGCACTGGCCGCTGCTTTACAAAAAAACGATGCATACAAACAAATTTTACTTGCCAGACCCATTGTAGCACTTGGAAATAAAGATTTAGGGTTCTTGCCCGGCGACGAAAAACAAAAGGTTGCTCCGTATATGCAACCTCTTTTTGACAATTTAAATGTTATAAAACATAATTTCTCCTATCAGGGCAAAGAAATTCGATTAATCGATGAAATGCAAAAAAATGAACAATTGGTAATTGAAGCTTTGGCTTACATCAGGGGGCGAAGCCTAAGTGATACTTTTTTTATTGTTGACGAAGCTCAAAACTTAACTCCACACGAAATAAAAACCATTATCACACGTGCCGGCGAAGGAACTAAAATTGTATTTACAGGTGATATTCAGCAAATTGACTCAGATCGGAAGAGCGTCGTGTAGGGAA
>CAZEEB010000178.1:0-4689 GCA_964511245.1 uncultured Paludibacter sp. | reverse complement strand
GGTATGGAGTCTACAGCAGCGGGTACTGTTCCGGAATTTGACCGGATTCCCTTTTTATCATTTCAACGAAAGTTGATTTGATACCAAAATCTGCTGCAAAAGTAAGCAAAATTATTCTATTTTCAAATTTCAATCACTGTTTTTTTTAAACAAAATCATAATTTGCTATCTTTCATGAGTATCAATAATTTTTTAGTTCGTTTTTTGAATAAAATAAAATAAAATAGTTATTTTTGACTCATAATTTTAATATAAAATGAACACGGAAACCCAACAATTTATTTCGGATAATATAGACGTTGATATTCATAATTTGGCTTTGAATTCAACTCATAATAAACAAGTTGATTTAGCATTGGCAATCCGTCAAATAAATGGGAAGCAAAAAACCAAAAATAAAATTCCCCAATTCTTTGACAATGATGGCATTTTATTCCCTGTTCAATTATCCTTAGAACAATCTTCATCTGAATTAACTGCGAAATATAAATCTGAACTTTGTAGTGGAGATTCTTTAGTAGATTTAACAGGTGGATTCGGAGTAGATTGTTTTTTTATGGCTCAAAAATTCAGACAAGTTATTTATATTGAAAGAGATACAGAGCTTTGTTATTTGGCTAAACATAATTTTAAAATATTAGATAGCAATAATATAGAAGTTAAAAATACTACATCAGAAATTTTTCTTGAAAAAATTAACATAGTAGACTGGATTTACATAGACCCTGCAAGAAGAGGTACAAACGGCAAGAAATTAGTATTATTGTCAGACTGTGAGCCTGATATAAACTTAATTCAAGATTTATTACTCAAAAAATCAAATTCAATTCTTGTTAAACTTTCACCAATGATGGATATTTCGGCAGCAATTCAAAATTTACAAACCTGCTGTGAAGTACACATACTAAGCATTGAAAATGAGTGCAAAGAAATTTTGCTTATTTTGAGTCATTCAAAATGTATAAATATAAAAGTTAAAACTATAAATATCCAAAAGAATGGATTAAATCAAACATTTGAATATAATTTTAACGATGAGAAGAATGCATCGATTTCGCTTACATCAAACTTAGAAAAATACCTTTATGAACCAAATTCAGCAATTATGAAAAGTGGAGCTTTTAAAACTATTTCTGAGCAATTTAAAATACCAAAATTACATGTAAATACACATTTATATACTTCTAATGAATTAATAACTAATTTTCCGGGCAGAATTTTTGAAGTTATTAAGACTTGGGAGAATTCAAAAAATGAATTAAAAAAACTAGTACATAAAATACCTAAAGCCAATTTAAGCGTTCGTAATTACCCAACGACAGTTGAAAATTTTCGCAAAAAATTAAATATTAAAGATGGCGGTGACGTGTATTTGTTTGCTTGCAGGGTTGGTGCTGATAAAAAACAAATTATAGAATGTAAAAAAGCAAAATTAACTGATTAAATTTTCTTACTAAAACCGGAAAATATTTTAATTATTCTGACAATAATATTATAGTTCTAAAAACATGAATCAATTTTTTAAATTTTTATTAATTGCTATTATCTTGAGTATATTATCTTGTAAATCAAATCATTCTAGAAATATTAAATCAATTTTTGAAACAGATAAATACTATTCTAAAATGTCAGTTGAAAAAGGAAGAAATACTGCATTTTTAGCCATGTTTGACACATCGGCTGTCATGTTAAGCTCACATAGCATGCCGATTATTGGGTATACAGCGATTAAAAAAAGATTATTGAGCCACAATGATAGTAGTTTTTCGTTAAGTTGGGATCCTAAATATGCAAAAGTTTCACAATCTGGCGAACTTGGTTACAGCTATGGCTTATATAAGCTTTATGATAGTCATACAAAGCAACTAATTGAAGAAGGTACTTATACAACATTTTGGAAAAAAAATTCAAATGGAGAATGGAAAGCCACTTTAGATACTGGAAATGAAGGTATTAGATAACTTTTCACACAAATTAAATAAGTATGTAAAATTTTACGATTTTAATGCAAACGATTTAAATATATTTTAAATAAATAATTCAATTATCAATTGTGATATAAAAATAATATTGTACTTTTGCATCGTTATCAAATCAGAAAGGCTATCCTGCTTTTATTTCATCATCATTAAAACATAACTTTCACAAAATCAACGTTTTTCCTATAGTGGGAAACTTACCTAACGTTTATTCATCATCTTATGAGTATTTACACAATTTTGCAATTGAATGCGAAAGAATTGTCTGAGTTAAAAGACATCGCAACCGAATTAGGCCTGAAAGTTACAAATTCAGCTAGAAAAGAAACTTTAGTTTATGAAATTCTGGACCAACAAGCAATTGTTAACGCACAGCGAAAGACCTTAGCTAACGAAAACCAGGAGTTAGAACGAAAAAAACGTCTCAGAGTGCCTATCAAAAAAAATAATGAAACAATTGTAGCTAGCCAAAACACTAAATCGCCGGAAATTCCTGGCAAAAAAGTGACTTCCACCAAAGCAGTGGATAAAATTATATCGGAGCAAATTATTCCTGAAAGTTTAGCAGTTGTGACTCCTACTATGGAGAATAAAGAAACTGCAACTAAACCAAACAAATCAAAACTTAAATCACCTAAACCACTTGTAAAAAAACCACTTATTGAAAAAAATATTGTAGAAGAACCATCTCAAATTCCGACAAAAGTCTTTGTTTTAGAAGATAGAACTGGAAGTGATTTATCAGAAGAGGAAACTATTTTTGTAGCTGAAATTAATCCTGAAGTTAGTCAAGATATTAACGATGAAATTAAAGTTACCCCCATTGAATCTGTTGAGAATAAACCAATTAAATCAATAAGCTCAAACATAGCAATAAATGGAAATAATACAAATCGAAACAAATTTACTTCTCGGCCAGAAAAGACCGAAAAACAATTTGATTTTGATGGCATATTAGAAGGTACTGGAACTCTAGAAATGATGGCTGACGGATACGGTTTTTTGCGTTCAGCCGATTATAATTACCTTGCATCTCCTGATGACATTTACGTTTCTCAATCTCAAATTAAACTTTTTGGATTAAAGACCGGTGATACTGTAAAAGGTGCTATTAGACCACCAAAAGAAGGTGAAAAATACTTTCCATTAATAAAAGTGGCTCAAATAAATGGTCGTTCGCCAGAATATGTACGTGATCGCGTTCCATTTGAGCACCTTACTCCTCTTTTTCCCGATACAAAATTCAATTTATGTAGTGGAAAAAATGATACACTTTCAGCTCGAATGGTAGATTTATTTTCTCCAATAGGAAAAGGTCAACGTGGATTAATTGTAGCACAGCCGAAAACAGGAAAAACGGTGCTATTAAAAGACATTGCTAATGCAATTGCAGCAAACCATCCGGAGGTGTATATGATTGTTTTATTAATAGATGAACGACCAGAGGAAGTTACGGATATGGCTCGAAGTGTTCGTGCTGAAGTTGTTTCATCCACTTTCGATGAACCAGCAGAACGCCATGTAAAAGTTGCAAGCATGGTTCATGAAAAAGCAAAAAGAATGGTAGAATGTGGACAAGATGTGGTTATACTTTTAGATTCGATTACCAGGCTAGCAAGAGCTTACAATACGGTTTCACCAGCTTCAGGTAAAATACTTTCAGGAGGTGTGGATGCTAATGCATTGCATAAACCAAAAAGGTTTTTTGGTGCTGCTCGTAATATTGAAAATGGTGGTAGTTTAACAATTATTGCAACCGCATTGACTGAAACAGGTTCTAAAATGGATGAAGTGATTTTTGAGGAATTTAAAGGTACAGGTAATATGGAACTTCAACTTGACCGTAAATTGTCGAATAAACGAATTTTCCCTGCAGTTGATATAATGGCTTCCAGTACTCGACGTGAAGATTTATTGCTTGATCAGGATACGTTGAATCGTATGTGGATTTTACGACGTCATTTAGCAGATATGAACTCAATTGAAGCAATGGAATTTCTTAAAGATAGAATGGAGCGTACGGACAATAATGATGAATTTCTAGTTTCGATGAATGCTTAAATATGAATAATAAATTTGATTTTTTTAGGCACTATTTTGCTATATTAGAATTGCATTAAATGTTAATTATATATGTATGAATTATGCGCTATTGAATTTAGCATTATGAGTTTGAAATACTAAAATTCTCAATTTCATACTTAACCCATTAAAATATCATTTATTTTAATGGGTTTTTTGTTAATTTCAAATTTGCTTTGCTAAAATTTGTTTCGGGGATTTTAATTTTTTGGAACCTTTTATCAAAATTAGTATTGTGATTAAAACGAATCCCAAAATGAAATATTCTATTTTATTTATCAGTCCGGGATATTGTTTACCTAAAAAGTATCCAATTGGTATCAACGTCCAAATCCATAATACCGCTCCAATCAAATTAAACAAACAAAATTTCCAGAAATTCATATCTATTGCTCCTGCAAAGATTGGAACAAAGGTACGAACTATAGGCAAAAAACGACCCGCTATAAGTGAGCGTCCTCCATATTGTTCGTAAAACAGTTTTGTTTTTTCGAGATGTCGTTTTTTAAAAAAGAATGAATCATCTTTTGAAAATAATTTCTTTCCAAATAACTTCCCTGAATAGTATCCGACAATATTGCCTAAAAATGCTGCTCCTGTAACGGCAGCAAGTAAAACAAAAATATTT
>CAZEEB010000177.1:0-4701 GCA_964511245.1 uncultured Paludibacter sp. | reverse complement strand
CTATCTCGGTTAGTTCGGAGCGTATTTTTCAGGCCATTGCCATTATCAATTATGCCAAAGAAATAGGTGCTGATTATGTGGCGCACGGTAGCACCGGAGCAGGAAACGATCAGGTACGCTTCGATTTGACTTTTGATGTTCTTGCTCCGAATATCAAAATTCTGACACCAACACGCGACATGGTATTGACTCGTGAATACGAAATCAATTATCTCAGAGACCATGGTTTCAAAGCCGATTTCAGCAAAATGGAATACTCCATTAATAAAGGGCTTTGGGGAACTTCAATCGGAGGAAAAGAAACGCTGAAATCCGAACAAACTTTGCCTGAGTCGGCTTACCCAAGTCAGGTTGAAAAACAAAGCGAAGAAACAATAACGATTGGTTTCGAAAATGGTGAGATATGTTCGGTAAACGGACAAACCAACGAAAATAAAGTGCTGTTGATAAATGCCTTGGAAGAAATTGCCAATAAATACGGTATTGGTCGCGATATGCACATTGGCGACACCATTATCGGCATTAAAGGACGTGTTGGATTTGAAGCGGCTGCACCGCTGTTGATTATCAATGCTCATAAAATGCTTGAAAAACACACACTTACCAAATGGCAACAATACTGGAAAGACCAACTGGGCAACTGGTACGGCATGTTCCTGCACGAAGCTCAATACCTGGAACCGGTAATGCGCGACATTGAACAGTTTCTGCAAAGTTCGCAACAAAATGTGTCAGGTACAGTTATTGTAAAACTCCGACCTCATAGCTACACACTGGTAGGTGTGGAAAGTCCATTCGACTTAATGAAAACCGATTTTGGCGAATACGGCGAAGTAAACCGCGCCTGGAGTGCCGACGATGTGAAAGGATTTACCAAAATACTGGGTAACCAAATGAAAATCTATTATAACGTTCAGAAACGGAACGGGAAATAAGAAACAATAAAATCACGATTTTAAAGCCTCATCCTTTTAGGTAGAGGCTTTTTTAATAATTTTAGCGGTGATTTTATCCCTGAATAAGCTACTTCGCATCCAGCGTAGTAATGGGGAAAGTAAATTATTAAAATTAATCGACAATACTACTGGTTCAATTGTAAAATTATATTTATATTTGCAACTTATTATAACAACTCGCCCGCTGTAGCAATAGCGGCAATCCATATTGCAAAGCGTTAAATTATATTTCAAAAACAAAATTACTGATTCATTTATGAATGAAAATTTAAAACTCCAACCCTCTAGTATCCAAAACAAAATTTATATTATCAGAAATCAAAGAGTTATGCTGGATTTTGATTTAGCAGAACTTTATGTAGTTGAAACAAAGAGGCTTAAAGAGGCAGTTCGTCGAAATATTTCACGTTTCCCAAACGATTTTATGTTTGAACTCAATGACGATGAATGGAAAATCTTGAGGACGCAATTTGCGACCTCAAGTTGGGGTGGAATAAGATATGCGCCATTTGCATTTACCGAACAGGGTGTAGCTATGCTTGCAAGTGTATTAAAAAGTGAAACTGCGATTCAAATTAACATAGCAATTGTTAGAGCTTTTGTAGCTATTCGTCAATCGCTCATCAGCAAACCTGCGAGCGAAGTTACCCAACTCCATGCTGAATTTACTGAACTGAAAGCATATATCGAAGAAGTTTTTACTGACTACAATGATATTAATGAAGATACACGGATGCAAATAGAGCTTATAAATGAAACCTTAGCAGAATTGCATACCGACCAAAAACTAATTTCAAAACCCCGAAAGAAAATCGGATATATAACTGAAGGAGATTAATTTTGACTTTCAAATGAAATTGTAATTTTTTTTTTATATTTGCAACTTATTATAACAACTCGCCCGCTGTAGCGACAGCGGCATTACATATTATCAAAAAAGCGTTAGCTTTTATTCCGTCCTTGAAACATCGACACTTTCAAAGTACTATGGAATAAGTTAGTAGACGCCTACGCCTAAGGCGTGGGCTCTTAACTTATTACAAGTACTAGGTAGTCGATGACCTCAAGGGCGTGATACAGTTAAATGTCCCACGCTTTTTTTATGCCTAAAAACCAAACGATGGGACTTGTGAGGTAAACGTAACTGATTTATGCTGTTTAATTCCATCGACTTTGCTATTTTTCTGCCCATTGTTTTCCTGCTTTATTGGTTTGCCACACGCGGCAACCTCAGATTTCAAAACATTCTGCTGCTCGCTGCCAGTTACTTTTTCTATGGTTGCTGGGACTGGCGGTTCCTGTTTCTACTCATTTTCTCCACACTGCTCGATTATTTTACGGGCATAAAAATGCACGAAGCCAACTCCGAAAAACGCAAGAAATTCTGGTTTTGGCTCAGCGTAACGGTCAATCTTGGTTTCCTTGGCGTTTTCAAATACTACAATTTCTTTGCTGCCTCCTTTGCCGAAGCACTTGGGCATGTAGGTGTGCAAGCCAATTTTTGGACGCTGCAAGTCATTCTGCCAGTGGGTATTTCGTTCTACACTTTCCACGGTCAGTCGTACGTTATCGACATTTACTACAACCGCATAAAACCCGAACGCAACTTTATCGATTACTCACTCTTTGTGAGTTTCTTCCCGCTGTTGGTGGCTGGTCCCATTGAACGAGCCACACATTTATTACCACAAATAAAAAAACAACGCACTTTCGATTACGAAAAAGCGGTGGACGGATTGCGCCAAATACTTTGGGGATTGTTCAAAAAGATAGTGATAGCTGACAATTGCGCCAGTTATGCCAACAATATTTTCGATACCTATCAAACCCAAAGTGGTAGTACGCTTCTGCTGGGAGCTGTCTTTTTTGCCTTCCAAATTTACGGCGATTTCTCTGGTTATTCCGATATCGCATTGGGCACGGCACGGCTGTTTGGCATTGAACTGCTGCGCAATTTTGCATTCCCGTATTTCTCACGCGACATAGCCGAATTCTGGCGACGCTGGCACATTTCCCTCACCACTTGGTTTCGCGATTATCTGTATATTCCGCTTGGTGGCAGCCGTGGTGGCAAATGGAAAGCCATCCGAAACACCTTTATCATCTTTCTGGTGAGCGGTTTCTGGCACGGTGCCAACTGGACATTTATTGCCTGGGGAGCTTTTCATGCCTTGCTATTTCTACCGCTTTTATTGCTCCAACAAAACCGCAAAAACACCAACTCGGTAGCCGAAGGACGCATATTACCCAACCTGAAAGAACTTTGGCAAATGGGAAGTACGTTTTTACTGGTGGTGATAGGGTGGATATTTTTTAGAGCCGAAAGCATTTCGGTGGCATTGGATTATATTGGGAGAATGTTTCAAAAAAGTTTGTTGAGTGTGCCAAATTTCCGTCCGAAGACACTAGTAATGAATTTATTGTATGTTTTTATCATGGTAATAATTGATTGGATTCAAAGAAAAAACAAACATGGACTATCTACAGAACAGTTATCCTCATATAAATTCAGTAGATGGTCATTTTACTGTCTTATAATATTTTTAATTTGGTTGAATTCTAGCAATGATATTAAAACCTTTATATATTTTCAATTTTAACTCATGAAAAAATTCGTACGAAGTTTTGTTGCTTTCCTTGTCCTTCTGTTAATTATAATTCCAATTATCGAATTAGGAATTGAAATTCTTCCAAGTAATATCAAATATAAAAAAGATTGGATGCTTAAAAATAGTAAGCGAGTTGAAATATTAATACTTGGACATTCTCATGCATTTCAGGGTATTAATCCATTAGAATTTGACAATTATGCTTTTAACTTAGCAGATCATGGTCAAGGTCTAGCAATTGATAAATTCCTAACTGATAAATATATTACTGTATGTCCTAATTTAAAATTCATCATTATTCCACTATCTTACCAAAGTTTAACAACCCCAGCTGTTTATGGAGTTTCTAAGACTCAAGAAATGAGTTATTATGTTTATATGGGTTATAAAGACCGGCCTATTTGCTCTAGGCTTAGTTATGAGATTTTTTATCCAGATTTCACAAAATATAAAATTGAGTCATTATTAATAAAGCAGAAATCTGTTTTTTGTACTTCAAGAGGACAGGACTCACTTTCAATTCTTAATAAAAGAAAAGGTGACTGGGATGATGGTGAAAAAACGGCAAATGATTACACTGGAACTGCAGATTGGAAATTGATTAGACAAAATGTAGAATTCTTAAATAGTATTGCTAGTAAGTGTAAAGAAAGAAATATCAAATTAATCTTAGTGACATTTCCTGCGACTTCAAGCTATTATAATAACTTAAATTCAAAACAATTAGGGCTTATGCATGATACCGCAATAAAAACAATGAATAAGTATAACAATGTTACATATTATGATTTTATGGAAGATAAAAGATTTTCCGAAAAAGATTTTATGGATGGTACACATTTAACTACAGATTATGGAGCTCTAAAATTAACAAGAATTTTAAATGATACTCTATTATCAATTCATTAACCCTCAACTTTTGGGTACAACATAGAATATTTCGCAACACTGAAGAAATTATTAATTCCTATTCTTCTTCAATCATATTATCTCCAACTCGGCTGATTTATTATTTGTGCAACGCTCTCAGCATCAAGTTCCATAAAAACGGAATGTTCGTTTCACTACCACACGCTGACAGGTTTAGTTACAGATCGGAAGAGCACACGTCTGAACTCCAGTCACCTGAAGCTATC
>CAZEEB010000176.1:0-4709 GCA_964511245.1 uncultured Paludibacter sp. | reverse complement strand
CTTCCGATCTACTATGAGTTCTTCTTCCAGCTTAGCAGATGGGTCTACTATCAATCCGTTTCCATTGGGGTCAGCCATCAATCTATGATGAGTTACCACCGCACATTCTTTGGCAAAACCATCCACATGTTCGGCCTCTTTGCTCAGAAATGATTTGGGGATAAACAGCGGAAAATAAGCGTTTACATGTCCGGTTTCTTTAAACATCCGATCCAGCTCGGCTTGTATTTTTTCCCAAATAGCGTATCCGTAGGGTTTAATTACCATGCAACCTCGTACCGCTGAGTTTTCAGCCAAGTCTGCTTTGAGTACCAAATCGTTATACCATTGAGCGTAGTTTTCGCTACGCGAAGTCAATTCTTTTGCCATCTCTCTATTTACTAATTATCAATTTACCATTTACGATTGCCAGCTAACCAGTTAGCTAATTAACCGAATAACCAATCACAAAATGGATTGCAAAGATAATCAATTTTCATTGAATTTATTCGGAACTTTTGCTTAGATTGTTAATCCTGTTTATGTGTTATAATAAAAAATTCGTTGGTTTAATACATTCAAAGTCAGGATATGAAAGGGTCTTCGATATTTTTTCTTATTTTTGTGGTTTACAAAACAAAAAACGTTGATAGGTTTAACTATTAATATTCAATAGTGTTTTTGATAATTTTTTTAGTTATGATATTTAATCGAGTTTATTTTGATTAAAATGCTAAATGATTGATATTTAATGATTAAACACAAAGATACAAAATTTAATCATTAACTTAGTTTATTTACAAATTACAAAAAAAATATCTGTTTTTTTGCTTTTTTACTATTAATTCGCTGTATTTGAACAATATAATTTCTATTTCCATACAAACTCTAATACTTTTATTGATTATTTTGGTTAAATATGAAAACGCAAATTGAAAATCTTCGTCGAGAATTGGAACAGCATAATTACAATTATTATGTACTGTCAGCACCTGTCATCACTGATTTTGAGTTTGATTCTAAAATGAAAGAACTGATTGAATTGGAAACCAACTATCCTGCTTTTTTTGACCCGAATTCTCCAAGTCAACGTGTTGGAAATGATATAGTTTCGGGCTTTGAGCAAGTTGTACATACTTATCCTATGCTTTCGTTGGGTAATACTTACTCTGAGGCTGAAGTAATTGACTTTTACGAGCGAACCAAAAAAGGTTTAAATGAAGAATTTGAATTGGTGTGCGAATTGAAATACGATGGTACTTCCATATCGCTAACTTACGAAAACGGACTTTTGGTACGCGCAGTAACTCGGGGTGATGGTGAAAAAGGTGATGATGTAACTTTAAATGTAAAAACGATACGGAGCATACCTTTAAGATTGCATGGAAATTTTCCTCCAAAATTTGAAATAAGAGGAGAGATACTAATGCCATGGGCTGTATTTGAAGCCTTAAACAAAGAACGTGAAGAACAGGAAGAACAACTTTTTGCAAATCCCCGCAATGCGGCATCAGGCACCTTAAAACTACAAAACTCTACTGTTGTGGCTAATCGTAAACTGGATGGGTATTTTTATTATGTATTGGGAGAGCAACTGCCATTTAATACTCATTATGAAAACTTAAAAGCTGCACAATCATGGGGTTTTAAAATTTCCGATGCTACTAAATTGTGCAAATCATTTGAAGAAGTTTCAGCTTTTATCCGTTTTTGGGATTTAGAACGCAAAAACCTGGTTGTTGCAACGGATGGCATAGTGTTAAAAGTAAACTCCTTGACTCAACAGAAAAATCTTGGATTTACTGCCAAATCGCCTCGATGGGCAATTGCATATAAATTTCAGGCCGAAAAAGCTCTTACGCGTTTAAATTCTGTATCGTACCAGGTAGGCCGAACCGGTGCAGTAACTCCGGTTGCCAATCTTGATCCTGTGCAGCTTTCGGGAACGGTCGTTAGACGAGCATCGCTACATAATGCCGATATAATTGAATCGCTCGATTTACACATTGGCGATATGGTTTTTGTAGAAAAGGGAGGCGAAATAATTCCCAAAATTACCGCTGTTGATATATCGGCTCGCATTTTGATTGGAGATAAGGTAAGGTTTATAAAGAAATGTCCCGAATGTGCTGCTGATTTAGTTCGATTCGAAGGTGAGGCTGCTCATTACTGTCCGAATGAGAATGCTTGCCCACCTCAGATTAAAGGAAAAATGGAACATTTTGTAAGTCGAAAAGCCATGAACATTGATGGATTGGGTAGCGAAACCATAAATTTGCTTTATCAAAATCAATTATTACAAAATATTGCCGATATTTACAGCCTCAAAATTCCAGATTTGATTAGGTTAGAAAGGCTTGGGAGCAAATCGGCATATAATATACTGGCAGGGGTAGAAAAATCGAAGGAAATTCCGTTCGAACGTGTTGTTTTTGCCTTGGGAATCAGGTTTGTAGGCGAAACTATTGCCAAAAAACTGGCGTTTGCATTTAAAACTATCGAATCACTCCAAAAAGCTACTATCGAAGAACTTGTGGCTGTTGACGAAATTGGCGAACGAATTGCACAATCAGTAGTTCAGTATTTTGCTGATTCGACGAATGTTCAGATGCTTGCTAAATTAAAAGCAGCAGGTTTACAAACAAGTTTGAGTAATGATAAACTGAAATTAAGAGGGAATGCCCTTGAAGGTAAATCTATTGTTATCAGTGGCACATTTCAATTTCATTCGCGCGATGAGTACAAAGCCTTAATTGAGCAGCAGGGTGGTAAAAATATTGGAAGTGTTTCGTCAAAAACAACTTTTATTCTTGCAGGGGAAAATATGGGACCCGAAAAATTAAAAAAAGCTGAAAGCTTAGGAGTAAAGCTTATTAATGAAATTGAATTTTTAGCGATGTTAGATATAGAATCTACATCAAGTGTTAATACCGGATTATTATTCTAAAAAAAGGAATAACTATGCTTAAAAAAATGATACACTTTTTGTTTCGGTTAAGAGCCAAAAAGTATTTGAACGAAACAACCCGCGAACGAAAGTTTGTTTCGTATGATAAAGCCAAAACTGTGCTTATACTGTTTGAAAGTGAATTTACAGAGAAAAATCCGGCTATCCGAAAAATGATTTACTCGCTTCAGCAAGATGCTAAAAAGGTTTCAGCTTGGGGATATATTGACAAAAAAGAAGTAATGACTTCTATTTTACCTGATTTTAGAATACTCCACCATAAACAAACAGATTTTTTTGGAAAACCACTAATTTCTTACGTTAATGAGCTTGAAAATCAAGAATTTGATTTATTAATTGATTTAACTGTCCATCCAATACTACCTTTACAGTACATTGCAATGTATGCAAAGGCTTTTTGTAAGATTGGTACTCACAAGGGAGATTTAGCAATTTATGATTTTGTTTTGGACTTAGAAAATCAATTAAATGAAATTGAACAAGATGAAAATGCAGAACTAATTGAAAGTTTTGTAGACGAAACCTATCTCTATAATCAGATAATTTTTTACTTGAAAAGTATACAAACTACGGATTAAAACTGTACTTTTGCAAACAAATTGTATTTTTCTATCGATGATTAATAATAAATTGACAGGAATGGGTGTTGCATTAATCACTCCATTCAAACTTGATGAAACGATTGACTTTGAAGCATTAGCTCATTTGATTGAACATCAGATTAAAAGTGGCACAGATTATTTGGTGGTATGTGGTACAACTGCCGAGACACCTACACTAACTGATGATGAGAAAGAAGAGATTACTGCTTTTGTTTTGCAAAAAGCAGCCGGACGCATTCCAATTGTTTTGGGCGTAGGGGGTAATAATACCAAAGCTGTAGTTCAAAAACTACAAACCTACGATTTTACCGGAATTGATGCCATACTTTCGGTTACTCCTTATTACAACAAACCATCGCAAGAAGGTTTATACCAGCATTATGCAGCCATTGCAAAAGTGACTCCACTACCCATAATTTTGTATAATGTACCGGGACGTACCGGCGTAAATATGACTGCCGATACCACCTTGCGCCTGGCTAAAGAATTTTCGAGTATTTGTGCAATCAAAGAAGCATCCGGAAATTTTACTCAAATTGATGATATCATTAAAAATAAACCAAAAGATTTTATGGTTATCTCAGGCGACGATGGTATTACATTTCCACTCATCACGCTTGGCGCTGTAGGGGTAATTTCGGTAATTGGCAATGCTTTCCCTAAAGAGTTTAGTAGAATGGTTCGTTTAGCTTTGGAAGGCGATTTTGCTAGTTCGCGTCAAATACATCATCGATTTACCGAATTAATAGAATTACTTTTTGTGGAAGGAAATCCGGCTGGCGTTAAAAGTATGTTGGCTGTTATGGGCTTTATTGAAAATAAATTACGCTTACCTTTGGTGCCTAACACAATAAAAACATACGAAAAAATCAGAATTGTACTGAATGAGTTAAATATAAAATGTTAAATTTCGATAATTGTAAATTGTTAGCATTTTGATTTTTTTTTTTGAAATAAAAAGTTGTTTAACCGACTTTGCAAACACATAACCCGTATTGATTTATTTCAATGCGGGTTGTTTGTTTTTGTGATTTAGGTAATGGTTTTAGTAAATCTATTCAAGCGCTTATTTCCCTCATTTTATATCTCAAAACCTGTATAGAAATTTGTGTAACTACTCAGCACCAATACAAATGTATCAATAGTTATTTGCCACGGCA
>CAZEEB010000175.1:0-4802 GCA_964511245.1 uncultured Paludibacter sp. | reverse complement strand
TAAGTTTTAAATTTATGCTCACAAGGTAAACCATTTAATGAAACTAACTGTTTAATAGGAATAAATACATTTTGTATGAAAAAAATATTCATTCTACTTTTTTGTTTTATTCTAATATGTTCAACTACATTCGCTCAGATTTTTGAACCTGTAAAATGGACATTTGAACTAAAAAATGCATCCGAAACAACCGGCCAAATAATTGTAAAAGCTACAATAGATGAGGGTTGGCATGTATATGGCTTAAATATACCAAAAGATGGTCCACGAGCGACATCAATTATATTTAATAAATTGGAAAATGCTCAAAAAGTTGGTGAACTAATTGCAACATCGAAACTCGCAAAGCAATTTGATGCTAATTTTAATATGGAGTTAAATTGGTACTCTGAAAACGCAGTTTTTATTCAGAAAATAAAATACTCAGATGCTTCTAAGGTAAAAATAAACGGTGTAGTTGAATTTATGGCTTGTAATGACAAAAATTGTTTAGCTCCCACAAAAAAACAATTTAGTCTGGCTTTTAGAACCGATACATTCAAATCTCAGAAGGTAATAGAAAAAATAGAAACTATAAAAAAAACAGATTATTGGACACCTGTAATTACTGAACTCAACAGCTTTGGCGGTGCTAATAATAACGTAAATACTTCACTTTGGCTTATATTCCTTGCTGGCATGGTAGGTGGATTATTAGCACTATTTACACCATGTGTTTGGCCAATTATTCCTATGACAGTAAGTTTTTTTTTGAAACGCACCGAAAATAAAAAGCGAGGCCAGCGCGATGCTATTCTATACGGTTTAGCTATAATATTTATTTATGTAACCCTTGGCATTCTTATAACACTTCTTTTTGGTGCGAGTGCCTTAAATAGCCTTTCTACAAATGCTTTTTTTAATTTAATATTCTTCGCTTTATTAATTACTTTTGCCATTTCATTTTTTGGTGCTTTTGAAATTACACTTCCTTCATCGTGGTCAACAAAACTAGATGCTAAAGCTGATTCAACAGCCGGCTTTGTGAGCATATTATTCATGGCATTTACCTTGGTATTGGTTTCATTTTCATGTACTGGTCCAATTATAGGTACTTTACTAGTACAAGTATCGTCAACTGGCTCAATTTTAGCTCCAGCAATTGGTATGTTAGGCTTTGCAGTGGCTTTATCTATACCATTCACTCTTTTCGCATTATTTCCTTCGTGGCTCAAATCACTTCCCAAATCGGGAGGATGGCTTAATACAGTTAAAGTAGTTTTAGCTTTTTTGGAACTGGCATTGTCATTAAAATTCCTTTCAGTAGCCGATTTGGCCTACGGTTGGCGAATTTTAGATCGTGAAGTTTTTCTTTCCATTTGGATAGTAATTTTTGCATTACTTGGACTTTATTTATTAGGAAAATTGCGATTTTCACATGATAGTGAATATAAATCCAGCTCTGTTTTAGGTCTATTTCTTGCTATTTTATCATTTGCATTTTCAATGTATATGATTCCAGGACTCTGGGGTGCACCACTTAAAGCTATTAGTGCTTTTACACCACCACTTTACACTCAGGATTTTAGCTTGTATGGCGATGAAGTTCAGGCGGCTTTTACCGATTATGATTTAGGTATGGCGTATGCTGCTGAGAAAAAATTACCTGTTATTCTTGATTTCTCCGGATTTGGATGTGTAAATTGTCGCAAAATGGAAGCATCGGTTTGGACTGACCCTACTGTAAAGCGAATACTAAAAAAAGACTTTGTACTTATTTCGCTTTTTGTTGATGATAAAACTTCGTTGATAAATCCTTACGATGTTATTGAAAATGGTCATCAAATAACCTTGGAAACTACCGGCGATAAATGGAGTTATCTTCAACGAAATAAATTTGGAGCTAATGCCCAACCCTTTTACATTATGCTCAATAACGAAGGAAAACCTCTCAATAAACCGTTTACATTTGATGAAAATCCAGCGCATTTTGTGAATTGGTTGAATAAACATTGACAACAATTCATTTATTTTGCCAATATGCCAGCAGAACTCTGCCAAAATCGGAATTCAGGTATATTGGCAAAATATTTGTTGGTTGCAATTCAAGTAGTTAAGTAAAAAAATAATTTCGAAAATGAAAAAACAAAAACATACGGACGATAAGTCGGAAATTAAAGAAACTTGTGAAAATTGCGAAACAACACAGGTACAGGAATCAACTGAACAGGCCGCAGAACAAATTGTTGATGAAATAGAACAAATGAAACAGCAATTTGCGGAACTAAATGATAAAAATTTACGTTTAATGGCTGAGTTCGACAATTACCGCAAAAGGACTTTAAAGGAACGCATGGATTTAATTAAAACTGCTGGTGAGAAACTATTGTCTGATATGCTTCCATTAGTTGACGATTTTGAACGTGGTTTAAAAGCGATGGAAACTTCGGAAGATGTGCAAGCAGTAAAAGATGGTGTAGATTTGATATACAGTAAATTTATTGCATTCTTGCTTCAAAATGGAGTGAAAGCCATTCCAACTGAGAATGAGGTTTTCGATACCGAATTTCATGAAGCTATTACAACATTTCCCGCACCTTCAGATGAACTGAAAGGTAAAATAATTGATTGTGCTTCAAAAGGTTATACATTAAATGAAAAAGTGATTCGATTCTCAAAAGTAGTTGTAGGCGAGTAAAAAATAGTTGATACTTATTCAAAAGTTCAACCAATCAACAATAAAAAATGGCAAAAAGAGATTATTACGAAATATTAGAAGTATCAAAAAATGCTTCAGCCGACGAAATAAAAAAAGCTTACAGAAAAAAAGCGATACAATATCATCCGGATAAAAATCCAGGTGATAAAGCTTCTGAAGAAAAATTTAAAGAAGCAGCCGAAGCATATGAAGTGCTTAGCGATGATCAGAAAAAACAACGTTATGATCAATATGGTCATGCCGGTGTTGGTGGTGCATCGGGAGGTGGTTTTGGTGGTCAAAACATGAACATGGAGGATATTTTCTCTCATTTTGGCGATATTTTTGGCGGACACTTTAGCGGATTTGGTGGATTTAGTAGTGGTCAGCGTGGTGGTGGACAACGCGTTAGACGTGGTTCAGACTTACGCGTTAAAGTAAAACTAAACCTGGCGGAAGTAGCTAGTGGTGTTGAGAAGAAAATTAAAGTCAAAAAACAAGTAATGTGTTCGCATTGTAATGGCGAAGGTGGAACAAATTTGTCGACATGTTCAACTTGCAACGGTCAAGGAAGGGTCATGCGTGTACAAAACACAATTTTAGGACAGATGCAAACCGCCTCCGAATGTCCAACTTGTGGTGGCGATGGTAAAATAGTAAAAGATAAATGTTCACATTGTAGTGGTGAGGGTGTTGTTCGCGAAGATGAAGTTATAACAATTAATATCCCTGCCGGTGTAATGGAAGGTATGCAGCTTTCAATGAGCGGGAAAGGAAATGCTGCACGTAGAGGAGGTGTTAACGGTGATTTATTGGTTTTAGTTGAAGAAGAAGCACATCCAGAATTGATTCGTGACGAAAATGATTTGATTTACAACCTGTTACTCACAGTACCGATGGCTACTTTAGGTGGTTCGGTGGAGGTCCCTACCGTTGATTCTAAAGTGAAGGTTACAATAACACCTGGTACACAGCCTGGTAAAGTATTGCGGTTAAGAGGAAAAGGTTTACCAAATGTAAATCGCTATGGAACCGGCGATTTATTGGTTAATATTGGAGTGTATATTCCTGAGAATTTAAGCAAAGACGAAAAAGCATTAATTGAAAAATTAGGCAACTCAGCCAATGTAAAACCGAATACTGCTGCTTCAAAAAATTTCTTTTCGCATTTCCGAAATATGTTTGAATAAGTTCTTGATAATTTTAATTCAAAAGTATTCGTTAAACAAATTCTATATTCAATTTTCAAAAACAAAAAATAGTCGGTTTTTTAACCGACTATTTTTGTTGTAGGAAAGCAAATAAAAGATTCACTTTCAAATGCTAAATTGATTACTTACTTTACTTTCGTAACATCAGCTATGTCCTTTTCAATATTCTTTTTTTGATTAAAAGAAGTATATTCTATTAATACTGACTTTGATTTTACTTCTAAAACAGTTCCTAAGCAATTCTTATTCGTACTAAAATTATAAAATTGTACTATGTCACCAACATTTAAAGTATTTTGGGATGATGTGGATTCTACTTTTTGAGCTTCAACTTTTATTGAATTTTCTACAGGTTTTATAATTTCTTGTTTTTTCTCTATCGAATTTACTTTTTGAATGCTTTCAGTACTGGATGAATTTTTAAGTTTTATAGTAATTGGATCTAAATATGATGATCTAAAACCAATTAACCCTACTACAGACTCATGAGGCTTAATATTAGCTGTTCGTATATCATTTTCAGTCAGTTCTGTAAATAAGTTTTTATTTGCAGTACTTGCTACAATAATATTACCTAACCCGATACCACCAAATACTGCAATATCTAAGGGTGCTAATGTGATGCATCCCAAAAAATAAAATGCATATGATGCAGAACTTTGCTTTATTTCTTCTTTTATTTGCAAAGGACTCATTAGTACAATCGGATTATTTGCTGAGTAGAATTCAAAAGATTCTTCTACATTAATAATTGATTCGGTATTGTTTGTAATTTTTACCGCGACAACTTTCATATTTTTCTTTAACTCCTTGTTGGCCATTTTCTTATTTCCTGCAGTTCGCAGTACATCGTATCTATACGAAATTGCTACTTTTTCATCATTTGAACTTTGAGGAAAATTAATGTATTTTGT
>CAZEEB010000174.1:0-4857 GCA_964511245.1 uncultured Paludibacter sp. | reverse complement strand
AAATCTCTTAATTTGTTGACTATAAATCAAAGATTATAAGTCACGTTTAGTTATATATTTCTAAAGTTATTAACAACAAAAAAAACTCCCACCCGAAAGAATCGGGAAGGAGTTATTTGTATTTCTGCCTACTGCTACTGCTTACTGCCAACTAATACTACTCTACCATAAAAATCTTAGCTTTCACTTTCACCCAGTTGCCTTTTTTAGTAGTCTGTTCCACCCGGCAGAAGAAAGCCTTACCGGCATCCATCAGTCGGGAGATTACCATATTATGTTCCATGGGCACCCAGCCAATGCGAATATCATTGAAATACACGCCAATAGCCAGTTTGTCGTGCATATTTTGGGGCTGGCGTATCATTTTCAGAGCGGTGTCGGGCAGGAGGGAGGGTTCCAGCTCGGCTATGGTTTCGCAGAAGCTTGTACCTGCCACCACTATGTCCAGCAGGTATATTTCGCGGCTAAAAGGTGCCAGTGCATCCACGCCACCACTGCCTATCAGTGCCAGTAATTCGGGAGTGAGTTTTACAATTGAGTTCATAATAATTGGCCCCCTAACCCCCTAAAGGGGGAATTAAAGATGGAACATGAACCTTTCTGCAAACAAGATATGTTGCAGAGAAATGAGTTAGTTTGGTATTCTCTTTTCAATTTATTTCTTATTATTAATATTAATATTTTTTTATCCCTTTATGGGTCATGTTCTTATTCTTAAGCCCCTTTAGGGGTTTGGGGCCTCTTACTCCCCCTTTAGGGGGTTGGGGGGCCAATCCTTCAGGAGTTTTTGGGGGGCCAATCCTTTAGGGGGTTAAGGGGCTTGGTTTCCATTCTTCCAGCAACTTAAGGTAATCGATGTATTTATTCTTTTCGATATTAAGTGCTTCTATATCAGTATCCAGTTGGGCGCGCTCTGTTTCTACCCAACTTTCATCAGCCAGTTTTTCGCGGAACGTAAATGGAAATTGCTTTTCGAGATTATCAATCTGGGTTTTTAATTTCGATACATGCTTTTGGAGCGCATCCACCTTCGCTTTCAGGTCAGTGGGTTCCATGTCTGTGCCGGGTGCCAGTGAATCTAACGACAGTAAAATGGCATTAAGTGTGATTAAATCGCATAAATCGTAAGCAGACTGTGCTTTTACAAACAAATCCTTTTCCGCTTCAGTTACATTGGGATTAATATCGGGGTGCAGGCGTTTCACTATCTGTCGGTACACATCCTTTAGCTTTTTCACATCCCCTTCGGAGAGAAATCCTTCTTTTAGAAACTCTTTGGCAATAGCAATGCGTTTAGCTTCATCAGCTATTTTTTTTTGGAATTCAGCAAACTGATTCTCCATTTTCTTTTCAATAAGCGCTATATCTGGATATTCATTGCGGTTGAAGTAGGCCTGATACAAACTGATTCGTTGAGTCATCATTTTAATTTCCACGCTAAGGCAATATTTTTGATGTTGTTTTTGCCCAATTACAGTGAGATATAAGGCTATGAGCACCTGTTCTTCCTGAGTAAGCATATCATTTTTCTGTGCAAACAATTCAGTAAATTCCTTTTTCAGGATATCATACTGCATGTGTAAAATTTTATGTTCAGGTGTGAGGTCAATCATAATTTTAACTGTTTGAAATTGTATGCAACAAAACTACACATTCATTTTTACATTTACAATATTTTATTCATCATTTTAATTCGAGCTTTAAATTCAGGCTCATAACTTCGTATAAATTACAATTATGCACTAAATATTTTACGGTTATTACACGTATATGTTACGATACTAACATGATATTATTATGTAATTATATAAATACGCTATATAATAATGGCTATTGCATATATAAATCAAATAATATACTTTTGTATGTTGGAAGATTATAGAACCAAGAGCAAAGAATAAAGACAAAAGAAACTGTCTTTCAATAGTAAATTCCTGGCTACGTCAAGCGGCAAAGCCGGGCACTAACTGATTAAATAGTAAATAAAAAAATGGCAATTGTACGTGGAGCACTGCAGGTAACAGGCAGTATAAAAGGAGTAACGTTTTACACCCGGGTGGGAAGTGACAAGGTAATTATGCGTACCAAAGGCGGGCCGAGTAAGCAACGAATGGCGAAAGGAGCAGAGTTCGAAAAACTGCGGCAACATCAGCAGGAGTGGGGTGCTTGTGTGCAATTTGCCCGGTCGGTGCGCGAAGCGGTGGGCTACAATTATCGCCTGTGCGATTTCAACCTTACACCCGTTTGGACCGGTATTGGTAAGAACCTGATGAAAATGGATCAGGTGGGTAAGCAGGGCGAACGCCGACTGTTTCTGAGTACCTATCGTCAGGCAATTGAAGGTTTCAGCTTTAACCGCAATTATCCATTGAACAGTGTACTGAGGGTATTGCCAACCAGCAGCATTAACCGCGAAATGCTGGAAGCCACTGTCACTTTTCCACGCATCAATACTGCCAATGATATACTTAATATACAGCGATTACCTTATTTCCGCCTGATTGTGAGCTTTGGTACAGTATCAGATTTGGTATATAATCCTCAGAATCTGTTTTATAACTTCGAACCGCTGGTGGATTTGATGCAGGGAGTGTTTGTAGAAAAAACCACAGAATGGTTTTCGGCTGATAATGTATTGAAGGAGCAGACTATTGAACTGAAAATGAATGAAGAATTACGCGATTTTATGACCGAAAATGTATGTGTATTGCTCAGTATCGGCATCGAATTTGGCAAAGTAGGCTTTGGAGGCGAAATAACGGAAGTAAAACATGCCGGAAGTGCAAAGATTGTTCAGGTAGGGTAGTGGGACACTAAAATGTATTTGATAATTTTTCAAATAATATTGCATTTAAATTGATAAGAAAAAAAATAGAACGCTGATTTACGCTGATATAGCGGATCGAAAATGCCGATTTAATGGCGTTTTGTAACGGATTTATATTCCGATAAATCGGAATGATTTAAGACCAATAATTAAAAAACTAATACAATCAACTCACACTTTTATGAAATTATTACACGAACAAATTTTATTTTATTCGATTCTCAGTGAATCAAAACACAATATTTTAAATGCTGCACAGTGCATTGATTAGCAATGGATTAGCTTCATGGAATCCTGCGTTCATTATTCTTATAATATATATTATGTATAATAGAAAATGCAGAAATCTTTTGTACTAAGTTTACATAAGTAAATGCGAATTATTATTGACTACAATTACAGTCCTACTTCGTTTTTCCCATGGAATTGAACTTATACGAAAAAGCGAGCATCACAAAGCTTTTAAGAGTATTGAACTGTTGATCTTCAACATAATTACTGGAAATAAACTGCGAAACGCTTAATTGCTGTTGCAATATATCATTAAAAACCAGGGTTATGGTTGCAGCTTTGAATTTAAGGAAGTTTTTACTGATTTCGGCATTCCAAAGCATTTCTTGTCGGTTATAGGAAGCCGAGAAACCGGTTAAATTCCGATAGCTGAGGTTTGATGAAACCGACCACGAATGTGGCAATGTAAATTGTGCAATAAAATAACCACCCAGTATGGATGTATTTTTAGGAAGAATATTAGTTACCGAATAAGTGGTATTATTGAGCATATAACTGGCTTTTGCCATCATGTAAAGCCACTCCCATTTGTAGGTTATACCCAATTCTTCGTTGGCAGTAACTGTTGTGGCTACGGTTTCCTGACTACTCAGTGCTCCATTTAGCGAAGCGTAGCCAATATTATTGCGCATGCCGGCAGTCGTATAGTTATTTAGCTGAAAATTAGCACTTAAAGGCTGGTTGTACAGTATAACTCCGTTTGCATTCCATGAACCGGATTTATTGATTGGCATGGTAGTTTTAACACCAGTATTGCTATCATAATTGGTATAATTGATAATATCATTGAGTATATAATTCCCTTCCATGTTAATTGAAAATGCACGTTGGGTTGCAGCGTTGTTATTATTGTATCTAAGCCTTGTCCAGTGTGTAAAACGAGGCTCGAGAGCCGGATTCCCAACTTTGATATTGGTTGGATTTGACTCATCGCGCGATGGGTCGAGTTGCATTACGGTTGGTGCTTCTGACCTACCCCGATAATCGAACCTGAGGCTTTGACCTTTGCCAATATTATACATAAGGTAGGCATTCGGAGCATAATTGTAGGTTTGATAGCCCGGAAAATAAGTTATGGTTGAGTCGAGCCCCGATGCTGCAGCCGCTTGAATAAATGACCGGCTGCGTATAAACGATGGATTGAAATCGAGTCCGAAAGTGTAAATTAGCTTGCTTAGAACGCCTTTGTAACTTACACCCAGCTGCTGAGTAAGGGTATTATTATCCAGACTTCGGCTGTAGGGCAAATCGAGCACTGTGAATTCGCCCGTAATGAGGTCGGGTTTGTAGTTATTTTTAATGTTTTCGCGCTTACCCGTTTGAGCCCAGTAAACAAATTGCAGCGAATGTTTCTCGCCAATCGGTTCAATATACGACATATAAAGCTTGTTTGTGAAGTTCAGACTATTGGTTTCCCATTGCTGATTGCGGTTTACAAGTCTGTTAGCCGGGCTGTTGCGGTAATAATAATACTGCCCCAGAGTTTCGCCATCGCCTTTTGAATTTGAAAAACGGGAATCGATACTCAGGGATAGTTTTCGGCCTTTTTTAGTAAAATCGTGTGAAATAGTAAGTACAGCACCCACATCAAAGCCCGGAATAACAGAACTTATCTGATAATGATTTGAATTTACCGAGTCGCGCGCCGGGTTTCCGGCTTGCAGCAAACTATAGCCCGTATTTGTGCGGTAAGAGATCGGAAGAGCACACGTCTGAACTCCAGTCACCTGAAGCTATCT
>CAZEEB010000173.1:0-4904 GCA_964511245.1 uncultured Paludibacter sp. | reverse complement strand
TCAAATATAGATATTTTCAAATTTTTGTCATGTACTTAGAAATTTTATATTAAAAGAAAGAGGCTGACTCAATTTTTATTTTGAGACAGCCTCTTTTTTGTTCTTATTAATAAGAAGACTATTTAATTCCGGGTAATTGAAATCGCTTAATTTGCATATTTGCAGTTGAAAAGTACCTCCATTTTAAATCAGAAGGAATTATAGAAGTTGCAGTTATCGTTTGTGTAGTAGTTGTTGCTGTTTTTGAATACGCAGTAATTTTTTGAGCTAATTCGTTCCAACCCTTAACTAAAGATAAATCATAGATTACAGTATATGAACCACTTGTATACGTACCTTTAATTGTACAAGGTCTGTCAACGTAGAGCAATCCAACCATAGCATCACCTACAACAGGACTTGATTGACTGTGAGTAAAATTACATTTTAGCAATGAACCTATCTTAGCTTTATTTTTATAAACGTTAATATAAACAGATGTACCTATTGTAGCAGGGTCGCTTACTACAACACCAGTCCCCATATTATTGCCAATTGCAGTTCCTCCGGGAGATGTTGATAAATTTGTAGAAAATTTACCATCAGATGAAATAGCACATATCCCTATTATGTTACCAGAACTTGAATTTGAGAATACTTTAATACTATCAATAGTACCGGAAGCATAGTCCGCAATAATACCATTAAAATTACCGCCAATAGTAAGATCAGCATTTCCACAACTAAACAGAGTTAAACATAAAACAGTTGCCAACAAGCCAACTTTTAATTTTTTTTTCATAAAAAATCATTTTTTTATTGCGCCTACTCGTTAGTTTTTCGGCTTTCACTCCTTACTCTTTTATGGATTTTCGGGTAATTCCATATATTCTTTATTTATTTCAAAATCTTATACTGAAGAATAAATTCACTACACTCATAAATGAACTACATGTATTTTGATACATTATTTAATATCTATATTTTATTTTCCAAAAATATAATATTATTTTAAAAAACTATACTTAAAGTAAAAAAAGTTTTGATTTATTTTCTATATCAATACCTAAATCTGCATAAAGTTCATTAGCATAATCAAACGCCGAATATTTTTGTGGCGTATTCAATTTATCGTTTTTTTTGATAAATTACCATGTTATCAATAACTTAATAATCAATATGCCTCTTTGTATAATTTCAATACATCTTCAAATTTCACATTTCGTGGGTTTCCTGGAGTACACACATCGTTATATGCTGATTGTGCCAACGATTCCAGGCTGTCTTCAGATACATTCAACTCTCTTAATCGTTCGGGGATGCCCACTTTCAGAGCCAACGCTTTTACTGCATCTACGGCTGCATTGGCAGCTTCTAATTTTGAAAAAGCGAATGTATTTACGCCCATCGCTCTGGCAATGTCGCCATATTTCTCTACACAGGACGAAGCATTGTATTTCATCACGATGGGTAACAGTAAAGCATTTGCAACCCCGTGAGGTACATCAAAATACGCTCCCAGCGGATGTGCCATGCCATGAACCAGTCCCAAACCAACGTTCGAGAAACCCATGCCGGCAATATATTGTGCCATGGCCATTCCATCACGCGCTTCGATATCAGCTGGATTTTCAACGGCTCTCGGTAAATATTTGGCAATCATTTCGATGGCTTTCAATTCAAACATATCCGACATCTCCCAGGCTCCTTTTGTGATATAACCTTCAATGGCGTGCGTCAAGGCATCCATGCCAGTAGCAGCAGTAAGTCCCTTAGGCATGCTTACCATCAATTCCGGATCGACAATTGACAGGATTGCAATATCATTCGGATCGACACATACCATCTTTTTTATATTTTCTTCGTCGGTAATCACGTAGTTAATAGTTACTTCGGCGGCTGTTCCGGCCGTTGTAGGCAAAGCAATAACCGGGATAGATTTGTTTTTGGTGTCAGCAACGCCTTCCAAAGAAACCACATCGGCAAATTCGGGATTAGCGGCAATAATTCCAATTGCTTTCGCTGCATCGATAGATGAACCTCCACCAATCGCTACAATTACATCGGCTTTTGAAGAGGCAAATTCCTCACAGCCTAATTTAACCTGTTTAACGGTTGGGTTTTGTTTCAGGTCTGAAAAAACTACATACGAAATTTCTGCATTTCCAAGGATTGATGTAACCTCACCGGCAACACCAAATCTCAACAAATCAGGATCGGTTACTACAAACACTTTTTTAAAACCACGTTTTTTAATTTCATCAGCCAAAACCGATCTGCTTCCTGCCCCAAAATAGGACGTTTCATTTAAAATCATTCTTTTAATACTCATAACTTTTTTATTTTATTTTTTTAATTTAAAGAAGGTTTACTATTATATGTTACAGACATTGCATCACGATGCCCGTATGGATCTTGAGGATTCCAATAAAGCCAGAGACAAAAACCCATCTCATTGACTACTGATTTAAAATTGTTTGTAACAACTACTTTGATTTTTGAAGAGCTGGTAGTTGATAAAACCTCCGGAAAAGTAAATCCATCAACAGACAGTATTTTATTGGTAATTTCAATATTATTGTAAAAGACTGCAATGTTTACACCCTGCATTTTTAATTTCTGCATTTTGAGCATTGGCAATACTTCAAAATTATTGGCATTATCTACCACAAATTCATAGCTTTTTGAAGTCCCTTTTATTGGTAATATGTCATTATAAATCTGCTTAGAAGGAGTGGTAAGTGTATCGTAAATGCCAGCGCCCTGAAAACCAGTTGCGTCCACTCTTTTGAGATCGAGTTTTAAGTTTGGTCCTTTGAGGTAGTTAATTATATCTCTTCCAAGTGATGCAAAGGAATAGGGTTTGTTTTCATCAGCCACATCGTAGGGGTATTTCAACCAACTCTCCACCACATAATTATCAGCTCTTATGCCCAATTTCTGATACAATTTTATGCCATTCATACTCGCTTCGTAATAACCCTTGTCGAGTGCATCCCTGTCAGTTTGGGTGGCGTTGCAATAAGCCGATGCTGGTTGTTTGGCAAATGGATTAACAGCAGCTCCACCTGTAACAATAAGGTGATGTTCCCGTTTATTGGCATGCAACCAAGCTTCGTATCCTTTTATACTATTTCGGAAAGCATCTCGTAAAGCGATATTTTTCCAATTCCAATACTCGTATGGTGCATCAGAAACAAAAGAGGTAGAGATAGTGGACGGAACACCTATAAAATGACTGGTAAGCCACTGATAACCATCAAATTTAAAACTTACTATCTGTGTATTTAACTTTACCGTCTTTTTTGAATAATCTACAATTGAATCATACTTCAAATGATTGATGATTGATTGATAGGGAGTTTTACCCGGTTCGTTCCAGTTAAAATGAACCGGTGAACCAACAATATTAGCTTTCACTTCAGGGGTTTGCTGCTTTAGTTTTTCTACAAATAATTTCCAAAAACCATTGCCAACGGGCTTGCTGCCTGTATAGCCACCTGTAGTACCATTGCCATATAGTGCTATCAGGTCAGCTTCTTTCCAATCGGGGTGTCGAAGTGCTACTTTCGACATATTGGCAGGACCTAAATCAATATTAATATCCGTCAAGTTGATGCCCGCTTTTCGCATTGGAATTATTTGCGAATTCATGATGTTTTTTACCCATAAATTTACCACTTCACTATCAACTGCTTTTGGAACTCCCCATGCCTGAAAATAAACGGAATTTTCAAGCGTTACGGGTTTATTAGCAATAATTGCGGCAAATTCTGCATATCTGTTTCTTCCAGCAGTTGGACCAATACAATAGACTTGGTAATTAGTCATAAGCCAATACTGCTGGTGCATTAGGTATGCATCCATGTATTTGCGCACATAAGCCCATCGTTCAGTTCGGTCGAAAAGTTGCTCAGAATACATAAACGTTCCCCAGGTAATTTTGGCAGTATAGCTTATTTTTGTTGGAGCAAAATTCAATTTGGCTTTAATGTTTGATATTGATAAAAAAACAAGAAAGATTGTTAGAAAAAAATGAATTATCAAGCTTTTCATTCGCGCTAATTATTTGTCTGATTTTACAAATAATATAATTAACTTGCAAAATAGCTATTATACAAGTTGTATATATTTGATTAATTGTATTTTCCTTTTTAAAACAAAGAAATGGAAACTGTCTACCGCATGCAGGTTGTATATTTAGTAATGTCCAAATAAATGGATAAATCTTTTCCGTTGTGTAAATTTTGTACAAAGGTAACTAGCCAATATATAACTTAGTTTTGATTTTTGATATAATTACCTTACTTTTTGACACGACAACTTACATTAAAATAGTATAGAGAATTACGACAAATCTCCCCCTTTTTGTAAAAGTTCATTATCTAATGTATTTTTTGATAAAACTATATATTGGTCAAAAAGTAATGTATTCTTATCATTTATTTTAAAGTGTAACATTCTAAATATTATAATTTTGTATAATAATTTCAATGCTAGCTCTTAGTTGATTGTATATCGATTAAACATAAGAGTCAAAAAAAGCAATTTATCTGTTGCGAAATATGTATTTTGCTTTCATTGATAATTTGAGGAATAAATTAACAAAGCGATAAGTGCTAATTATATTAACACTTATCGCTTAACCTTTACAGTTATTTCTTAACATACACGCAGACATCTTTGCTTTATCATTCTGATTACGACCAATCAATAAGCTGATTTATAGGTTTATAATAATAAAATGAAAACGGAATTTAAAATAAAAATTAGTATTGCAGCATTAAATGTGTTGACTGCAACTGTTATTGCTCAACAACACAATCCCCCTAACGTAGTCATTGTTTTGGCGGACGAATGGAGAGCAGATCGGAAGAGCGTCGTGTAGGGAAAGAGTGTTCAGAGCCGTGAGAATCTGGGCGATG
>CAZEEB010000172.1:0-4912 GCA_964511245.1 uncultured Paludibacter sp. | reverse complement strand
TTATAAATTTTGTGCCTGAGAAAGTTTACAATCATATTAAGGTTCATAAATTATTTGGTTATGGAAAAAATTTAAATCTGTCAATCAAAACTTCCGACAATTAGTTCCAATTATCCTTTATTTTCAGAACTCCAAATACATTCAACTCATTTTTTTCTTACTCCTTCATCAATATTTACCTTCTCGGGTGCTGAAAGTAGAACAGATGGATCAATCAAAATTTTGTTAAGTATACGCATTGAAGAAGCGTAATAAAAACCATCGCAAATCCGCTCGTCCAACACAAATTTTAGCTGTATACTTTTAATCGACTTCATATCACCGTTACGGTCAAATGTATGTCGCCGGGATTTTTTCCCCATAGCCACAAACAAACTGCAAGTGCCAAATTCGTATAAGTGATGGTAAATGGACTCTACTCCAATTGACCCGATATTAGTAAGAAAAATACTTGAATGCCAAGGACTTGCTTTGTTTATGAATTTGGGCATTAGACCTACTTTATCCAGATGCAACAAACTAAATACCACAAAACGCAACAAAAATTCGGGTAATAATCCAAGAATTTTTGAAATGGTATCGGATGAATTTTGTTGTCCTACTTTCTGATTGTTTTCTTGTTCCTGGCGGGTTTTTCGTACAATATCCTGCAAAGTGTCAGTTGGTAAAAAGTATGGCTTTATAAGCGTTTCTTCGCCTTCGTCTGACAATGAACGTTTTACCGCTATAGAAAAATTGATGTGATTGCGGGCAAAAATTTTATTCCAAATCACATATCGATTTAGGTGCGGACGCTGCGAAATTAGGCGAACAAGCGAAGCCATGATTACATGCATCACTGATAAGTCTGGAATGTCTTCTTTGTGTTCTTTAATAAATGTTTCGATATGATCGATATCCACTTTTTCTTCAAAAAAATTCTGAGCATCCATACGGGTTCGTAGAAAATATGGGATAACAGAGAATACGGCATCAACATTTTTAACGCGCCACCCATCGTAGCGATCACCAAAACTCCATTTGAAATACTTTAGTTGATTTAAATCATTCATTTTCTGTACAATTTAAGATTAATTTTGCCAAAGATATAAAATTCAATCAGAATATGATTTAGTTTTAGTCCAATTTTAAAAATTGAAGTTTTTAGATTGAAAAATCTTATTCGTTAATTATTTCAGTGAGTTTCAAATTTTCATTTTCTCTGATTTGTCCGTTGTCGAGCATAAATCGTATGATATTCAATGCTTTATCTTCTTTTAAGTTTAATCTTTTAATCAGGGTATTAATCGTAACAGGTTCTGACTTTAGTAGTTCCAGAATGGAATTTCTGGTTTTTTCAAACTCATCGGTACTAACTTCTGTTTCTCTTTTTTTTAAGCAAATGTCGCACTTTCCACAAGCTTTTGAGTTTTTCTCACCAAAGTAGCTTAATAAAACCTGATTCCGACAATTATTTTCTTCCTGAGCATAATCCAACATACTTTTTACACGTTTTACATAACGATCTCGTCGGTCATCGTAGGTTTCTTTGGTTAATGCTAAACGCTGAGTAGCTTCCCTCTCGCGAATATAAGTGAGAAATGGCGTTTTTTTTCTGGGTATATATTGAATAATTCTGTCTTTTGCCAAGCCAACAAGCTGTTCATAAATTTTTTCGTGTGTCCAATCAAGTCGTTTAGCTAGAGTATCTTCATTAATTGCAGCCAAATCGGTAAACAAGCCGGTGTAGGAGCGCAGCAGAATGTGTATAAGTTTTTCTTGTTCGGGCGAATGTTTAAATTTATACAATTCGTCTTTTATTACAGTGAATAATACACGAGAAGAACTATCTTGTTCGTCGGTAAGTTCAATATAACCAGCTTGTTGAAGTATTTTTAAACAATTATAGCTTATCAATATTGGCAATTTGAATTTACTGCAAAAATCAGCAATATCGAATGCAAAAACAGCATCTAAGCCCGAACCAACGCCTATTTGGTAATAATTACCCAATGCTTCATACACTTTCAAAACCATTTCCTTGCCGGGGAAAGTATCAGAAACCCGTTTGCGCATTTTTACAGCATCAGCATTGTTGTAAAGCAATACGGCATAGGCTTTTTTCTCATCGCGTCCGGCACGTCCCGCTTCTTGAAAGTAGGCTTCCACAGAATCAGGTAAATCAAGATGTATAACGGTTCGCACTTCGGCTTTGTCAATTCCCATTCCAAATGCATTGGTGGAAACAATTACGCGTGTTTCTCCCGATTTCCAACGACTCTGTTTTGCATCTTTAGTTTCATTTTTCAGTCCGGCATGAAAATTCTCTGCAGAGATTCCATTCAAAGTAAGAAATTCAGCTATTTCTTTGGTTTTCTTTCGATTACGAACATAAACCACCGATGTTCCCGGAACTTTCGACAAGATATTCAGTAAATTTTCCTCTTTGTTCTCAACTGTCCGTACCACATAGGCCAAATTAGAACGGTGAAAACTCTTTTGAAATAGATTTTTTACTTTGAATTTCAATTGTTTTTGAATATCGTCAACCACTTCAGGTGTGGCCGTGGCGGTAAGTGCCAGTATCGGAACATTGGGTAGCAATTCGCGAATGTCCGCTATGCGCAGGTAGGATGGGCGAAAATCATAACCCCACTGCGAAATACAATGCGATTCGTCAACTGCTATGATACAAACTTTTGTTTGTTTTATTTTTTCCATAAAAATGGAAGTTGCCAGTCGTTCAGGCGAAACATAAAGAAATTTATAGGCTTCGAAAATGGCATTATCGAGTGTCATTAAAATTTCGTTGTGCGACATGCCTGAAAAAATTGCTGCAGCAGCTATTCCTCTGGTTTTAAGATTCTCAACCTGATCTTTCATCAAAGCAATAAGCGGTGTAACCACCACACAAAGTCCATCCATTGCCATAGTTGGCACCTGAAAAGTCAGCGACTTTCCACCACCTGTAGGCATTAAACCAAGCGTATCCTTGCCCGTTACAATGCTACGGATAATGTCGCCCTGAAGGGGACGAAACTCATCGTAGCCCCAGTATTGCTTGAGTATTTGGAGGTATTTTTGCATTATTTCAGCACTAAGGGAATAAGATTACAAAGTTATACTAAGTTTTGATTATATGCGGTTTTAATTATTTCAGAAACAAAAATACGAATAAGTTTTCAAACAAAAGTGGAAGTACGACTTTTACACGCACTCCCACTCTTTGGTTTGAAGAAAAGTAAACTTCCTTTATTTTTTCAATGTAATCAACACCACTCCAGCTACCGCCCTGGCACCATAAATAGCCGTTGCCGAGGCATCTTTAAGCACTTCTATTTTCTGAATTTTTTGTGGGTCTAAATTATTAGCTTCAGTTTCTGTTACAGGCTTTCCATCAATCAGATACAATGGTTTTGTGCTGTCAATAATTTCGGAAAAAGCATGTTCTTTAAAAACGCTGCTTTTCTGACTTCCTTCTAATTTGAAAGTGATTGGTAGTGTATACCACACCGCCACATTTTGTCCATTTTGTTTTCCGGGAATAAATTTTGGAAGCAACTTAACAACACGGATAGCTTCTTTGTCACAACTGGGTTCTAATGAACGTACAATTTCTACTTTATCAACTTCTCCAGTTTTGGAAACTACAAACCGAACAATTATGTTTCCCTGAATTCCCTTTTGATGAGCCATTTCTGGATATTTTAAATTTTGACGGATTAGTTTTATTAGTTCCGATTCACCACCCGGAAACTGAGGCATTTGTTCGACAACCATATAAGTTTTTTCTTCTTCTTTGGTATTTTGCTTTAAAGCTATACTGTCAGTTTTCTGTTTGTTATTTTCTGACAATGCTGAATTTCCAGAAGTAATTAATAGTAAGATAGTTATGCTGAATAGGAGTTTTGATAACTGCTTTTTCATGTAGTTGGAGTTTGAATTTTTCTGAAAGATTTATAATTGCAAAAATACAAAAAAACATTAACAAACCTAAGCAATTAGAAATTTGTTATTAATTTTTAGAACACAAAATTTCTTCTACCAATAAAAATCGTATTTTTGTATCAAATAATAAGCTTCCGTTTATGAAAAAACAATTTACATATACCTTGTTTGCATTTGTTCTATGGGCTACATCGGTTACAATTAGTGCGCAGACCAACTACTATTTTTACGTTCAATTTAAGAATAAGAATAATTCGCCGTACTCGTTATCCAACCCTTCGGCATACCTTTCGCAACGTGCTATTAACCGTCGAATCGCTTTTACTGTCCCATTGGATTCAAGTGATTTGCCTGTAAATCGTGCTTATATACAACAAATTGAGGATTTGGGAGTTCATGTACATTGTGTCAGTAAATGGATGAATGGCGTAACCGTTAAACTTAGCGATTCAACTAAAATGAATCAGGTTAGAGCATTGTCATACGTTAAATTTTCCCAATACACCGGTTTGCTGGTTGGAGCTCCGCTTGCGCCTACTGGCAAGCAAAATGCAAAATCCGCATTAAATTATGGAATAGCAGCCGGACAAATTAATCAACTCAATGGAACATATCTTCATAACGAAGGTTTTCGGGGTAAAGGAATTCATGTTGCGGTAATTGACGCAGGTTTTACGAATGTAAATACAAATCCATGTTTCGATAGTTTGCGTTTACAGGGACGGTTACTCGGCACAAAAGATGCGATTAATCCGGCTTCCAATATTTATGCCGAAGATACTCATGGCGCTATGGTGCTTTCGACCATGACCGGAAATATGCCCGGACAATTTTTAGGAACCGCACCTGAAGCCTCGTATTGGCTTATCCGCACCGAATACTCACCAACTGAATATAAAGTTGAAACCGATTTTTGGTGTGCCGGTGTTGAGTTTGCTGATAGATCGGAAGAGCACACGTCTGAACTCCAGTCACCTGAAGCTAT
>CAZEEB010000171.1:0-4959 GCA_964511245.1 uncultured Paludibacter sp. | reverse complement strand
ATGCGCCAACTTCAGTGTTATTTATTAAGTTGGACATATCATTGTTTAACCTTTCCAATTCGTCAATTTTTAATTGAAACTCTGAGTTTACAGTATAAAGTTCTTCATTTACCGACTGAAGTTCTTCATTTGTACTTTGCAATTCCTCGTTTGAGGCTATTAATTCTTCATTTGAAGATTGTAATTCTTCATTCGATGTTTCTAATTCTTCTATGGTAGCTTGTAATGCTTCGCGCGACAATTGAAGTTCATGTTCTAAACTCGTTATCCGCTCGTTGAAATCTTCGTTCAGAATTACCGATCCTATATTTTTACTTTTATTAATAAGCAAATCATCAAAAATAAAAACTATAATATAGTAAATGTTTTTGTCTGTTTCAATGCAATGTCCCTCCAATTTCAACCTATAAGTACTCAAATCTTTAATTTCCATGAAATTTTCGGACCGAATAGATTGCCTTGTTTTGCGCAGACGGCGAATAAAACTGGAGACATAAAGTCCCAGACTTTCAGGAAGAATTGAGAATAGATTTTGAGAAAACTTACCTGAATTTATTGAAGTAAATTTGTTCACATCCCCAATAATTTGAAGAATATTATCATTTGAATCGATAATAATTGACGGTGGCATATAGATTGGTAAAATCTTTTCTAACAATCTTTCGCTTTTAATATTTGGTGAAAATCGATTTGAATAGGTTTGAACTTCATTTACACTTAGCCCATTAGTCATCATAGGGCTTAATTCTTTTTTAAATTCAGGTTTGAAACCTTCTTTGTATTTATAAATTTTATTTTTTAAATCCACAGGTACAAATGCTTCTGACATGTCACCAATCGTTTCGCTACTTCCCATAAACAGATATCCTCCCGGACTAAGACTATAGTAAAACATACTCAGGAGTCTAACCTGAATATCCGATTTTAGGTAAATAAATAAATTACGACAAATCAGAATATCCAATTTAGAAAATGGAGGATCTTTGAGTAAATTATGAGTGGCAAAAACTATCATTCGACGAATATTTTCCTTTACAAGATAGCCACCCTCTACTCTGTTAAAATACTTATTCAATAATATAGCATCAACATCTGCCATAATGTTGTCGGGATAAAATCCTTGTCCTGCTATAGTAAGTGCCTGTCTATCAATATCAGTAGCAAATATTTTTACTTCTACTTCTACTTTCATTGATTCAATCTTTTCAGCTATTAACATGGCAAGTGAATATACCTCTTCACCTGTTGAACATCCTGCCGACCAAATACGAATAGATTTGCCTTTTTGTTGCAAAAGTTTTGGTATAACCTCCTCACTAATAGTATTAAATGCTTCGTGATCTCTAAAAAAACGTGTTACTCCAATTAACAAATCCCTGAAAAGTGCATCTTTTTCTTTGTCAGATTCAGAAAGTAGAATTAGATATTCATCAAGCGAACCACAACGATTGATACTTACTCTCCGCTCTAATCTTCGAATAATTGTATTTCCTTTGTAGTATGAAAAATCAATGCCACAAAAATCCCTGAGAATGAGTGTTATTTTCGTTAAACTATCATAGTTTCGTTCCAAAATATTTTCAATAATACTACTCTTTTGGATAAAGGGATGTTTTACATAATCAAGTAATGTATTTGGCATCTTATCGGGTGGTAATATAAAATCAACCAAGCCGGTTGATATTGAACTACGAGGCATACCATCAAATTTGGCAGTTTGTTCATCCTGAACCATTACCATTCCACCCGCTTCCTTTATAGCTCTTGTTCCTAATGCACCATCACTTCCGGTGCCTGATAGAATAATTCCAATGCCATTTTTGCCCTTTTCCAGAGCCAAGGAACGGAAGAAAATATCGATTGGTAAATTTAGCCCCTTTTTTAAATTGTAATCTTCCAGAAAAAGTTGATCATGGAAAATTGATAGATTTTTACGTGGTGGAATTAGATAAACTGTATTGGGTTCAATTTTCATTCCGTCCTCAATAATATAAATTTTCATTTGGGTTTGCCGCGCCAATAATTCGTCCATCATGCTTTTATAATCGGGCGAAAGATGCTGAATTACTACAAAGGCTAATCCATTATTAACAGGCATGGCTTTGAAGAAATCTTGAAGAGCTTCTAATCCACCGGCAGATGCACCCAATGCAACTATAACCTGTTTTGACGTTTCTAGAATATTTCTTTTTCCGACAATAATTTCATTTTCGGTTGAGTTATTGTAATCTGACGCTGATTTCTTTTTCATTATAATAACTTGTAATTTAGATATTTATATGTATTTTTTTACAGACTTAAGGGTATTTTTAATTTAATTGATGACTCAGCCATTTTAAATAAAATTTGCTAACACAAATTTATAAATATTTTTTTTTAATTACAAAGAAAAATTTAATATTTTTTAAAAAAAAATCAGTACAATTTAAAAAACTGTACTGATTCATTTAAAAATGTTTTTTGTATTTATTAATTTTCTGTTCCGGGCATGCTTAAGTTAATTTTGTAATGTGCATTACTTTTGAATATTTTTAATGAATCTTTTGCTGCAGTTTTTATATTCAAGTTTTTTTCCTGTATATCGAGTGAAGTCTTCATGTAATTTTTTAGAAAAACATTCCGGTTTTCAAGGTTCTTAATTAATTCATTTTCAAGCGAATCAGGCACATAGAGCAATTGCGATTTCTCTTTAACAGCTATATTCGGAATACTTTTACCATTAGCGCTAAGCATAGAATCAACATATTCTACAAAATCACGATCAGTATCGGCAATAGTTTGAACTTCTTCAAAGGTATAAGCAGTATTTTTATAGGTATCGGGCATTGAATATAAGTATGAATATTTTGTTTTATAAAGTGCGTAATCATCTATAACATCATGTAAATTAGCAATTTGAGTTAGTTCAAGTACCATTTCGGGTTTCTTTTTTATCATTCCTGCCAAGTCATTCAGTTGGCTGTATTGTTCGGCAGTGAAACTAGTTTGAAGCGGATTTAAATTAATTTTCTCCATTTTTTCCGCATTCATACCCAATGCACCAGCTAGAAATTTTACAGGCGAAAGCGCAACTTTTAACATTAAATTTCCTACTGTTTGCCAAAGTATCTGACTGTAATTAAATTTTGGATCCTTCATATTGCCCTTTACAGGTAAATTGAAATTTATCTTTTCATCTTTATCTTTCATTATATAAAGCGCAAACTTGAGTGGCAGATTGTATTTAGGCTTTAATTCTTTATGCTTTTTTCCAACATCCATTTTATAAACATCTACAATATTATTACTTGATATATTGTTGTTTCGAATGGTTGTTCGGGTTTCAAAATTCATATTTCCCATCGTAATATCGTATGCAGTATACGATTTGCAATATGGGCTAAGTTGCTTCAAACCAAAGTTTTGCATTAGTACGAAAATTTGTTGGTTACTTAAATCGTTGCGATTTCCAACCCAATTAAATTTCATGTTTCCACCTCCTGCAAAACTACCACTCATTTTAAATGACATTTGAGCATGTAAGTCAAAATCATTGGCTTGAAAGTCAATTCGTTTAATAGGAATTGAAACATTTGGCTTCAAAGTTTTATCCGTAAAATTTAAGTTTGAATTTGTTAAATGCAAATCCTTAACTTTAAATGTTTTTTCAATGCTTTTTACTTCATTTGGCTTATCGGGTTTAAACATGGCCATTAAATTGTTCGGTTTTGGGTCTGGATTCATCACAAAATCTACAATTGCATTATTAGCATGAATATACTCAAACAAGTACAATGCTTTAGTTTTACTAATATCGCTAATTTTTACACTTGCAGATTCGGCCTGAAACATTGGTTCTCCAAAACTATTTGTCATTTTTAAATTATTAGCTTCAGCAGTACCATTCAAGTGAAAATCCATTATATGGTCTGTTTGACCCATTATTTTTAAATTTGCAGCAATTAATCCCTCAAAATCGCTTATGTTAAAATATTCCTGCATATAAGGTTTTATGATGTTAATTTGCAGTTGTTTCACTTGTAAATTTAACTCATATTCCTTGGTTTTCATATTCATTTTCAATTTACTATCGATGGTGGCCAAATCGCCAACTTTCAGATGAACTCCACCTTTAGTATCGCCTTTTCCAAAACTTAATTCAGGTATTGCCAGCCCTAAGTCATTCATATTAATTGTATTATGAAGTTGTTGGTCAGTATAAATTAACCGACCACCTTTCATGAAAATATTTTTTATTGTTATTGATTTTGGAAATTCTGACTTGACTGTGTCTTTTGAAATAGATTTTTTAGGTATTAAATCATTAAAATTAAAAACGGAATCGTTTTGAATAACTAATAAATAGGAACGTATAATTTTTAACTGACTAATTTCCAAGTTTTTACTCCATAGTTTCGACAGTTTTAAATCTACATAAAAACTATCAATGGACGCGAAAATATCTTTATCATTAACTTCGTACAAGGCAATCGAATCAAGTTCGAGAGTTGCTGTAAAAATATTAAGATGTAGGCTTTTCATAAGCAATTTCCTACCAATCAGCTCTTTACTATGTTTTTCAATATAATTTTTAGCAATTGGCGAAACAACAAGCGCAATTAATATAATTAAACCGGCTATAGATAAAGCAATAAATGAGGCAATTTTTAAAGTTTTACGTTTCATATTATTTTTGATTTTAATAATTTAACAGCTGTAGCACTTAAATGAAACATTAAAAACCTAGAATTGTTTTTAAGCGAAGGAATAGTTCAAAACCTTTAATATTAAACAATGACGCAAAAAAAAAATCTTTTAAGTAAATTTATTTTGTTTTGAACAAAAATATTGCTTTAGATTACAAAGCTTGGACTAAATCATTGTACAAATCTTCAACATCTTCCAATCCAACTGAAATTCTAATTGTTTTATCGGATACATTCATTTCGCGACGAACTTCAGCTGTAAAAGTTCCGAAAA
>CAZEEB010000170.1:0-4975 GCA_964511245.1 uncultured Paludibacter sp. | reverse complement strand
TAAATTATTAACTATGCTCAACATTTATCGTGCTTCTGCCGGTTCAGGTAAAACATTCCGGCTTACTCAGGATTATATTCACTTGTTATTCGATCCAAAACGGGAACGCCCCCATCGTCGAATATTGGCTGTAACTTTTACAAATAAAGCCACTGACGAAATGAAAACACGTATATTAAATGAGCTTCATTCACTCTCACAAGGCTCATCTTCGGATTATCGCCAGGGATTAATGGCAAAATTCCGATTGGACGAAGAGTCGGTAAAATTAAAAGCAAAACACATTCTGATATCTATTCTTCACGATTATTCGTCGTTTTCAATTAGTACAATTGATCGTTTTTTTCAGCAGGTAATCCGTTCATTTGCTCGAGATATTGGTGTGCATGGTGGTTATAATTTGGAACTGGATAATACAGCTACATTGGAACAATCAGTAGATAATTTGTTTTTAGATTTATCTAAAACTGAGAACAAACAACTGCTTGAATGGCTGACAGCTTATGCCGAAGAGCGCATTGAACAGTCAGAAAATTGGAATATGCGCAAGAATATTATGGATTTGGGCAATGAAATTTTCAAGGAAAGTTATCAGCATAAAGCCGAAGATACAAACCGTAAACTTCACGAACGCGAATTTTTGACAAATTACCGTAAAAACTTACGTGAAATAAAAACTGCTTTTGAAAGCAAGCTAAAGCAATTAGCCAGTGAAGGATTGAACATAATGGCTCGTAATGGCCTTTCGCACGATGATTTTTCGTATAAAGACACTTTGACTCTGGAAAAATTAGTTAAAGGAAAACTCGAGATAAGTAACCGCTTTGCAAAATATGCCGATGATTTTAATTATTGCTTTACAAAAAAAACAACGCAAGATATAAAATCGGCGATTGAGTTGGCATACAATGATGGTTTAGCTAAGTGTTTTCGACAGATTGTGGATTTGATGAATATTGAAATTATTCAGTATAACACTGCTTTAATGGTATTAAAGCATTTAAATACGCTTGGAATTTTGTCAGATTTAGCGGTACAAATAAAAAAGCTTACCGAAGAGCAAAATACGATGCTGATTTCCGATTCGAATATGCTGTTAAATAAAATTATTGATAACAGCGATACACCATTTGTATATGAGAAAACAGGAATTACAATTGATAATTTTATGATTGATGAGTTTCAGGATACTTCAACACTGCAATGGAAAAACTTTCATCCACTTATTTCAAATAGTTTGGCAGCAGGAAATTTCAATCTTGTTGTTGGCGATGTGAAACAAAGCATTTATCGTTGGCGAAATTCCGATTGGAAACTGCTTGATGAACAAATTCTTAGCGACTTTCGTCCCGAACAAATACACAAAGAAAATTTGGAAACAAATTGGCGAAGCGATAAAAATATTATCGATTTCAATAATTCATTCTTTAATCGTGCCGCCAACCTGTTGCAAAGTAAGTTGAATGAAAATTTGCTAGCGGTATTGCCAGTTTATCCTGAGTTGGAAACTTTGACTCATAGAATTGAACACGCATACTCAACTATACATCAGGAAGCTTCGCACAAAGCAGGTTCAGGCAGAGTAGAGCTTCAGTTTATTCCTGCTGAAGAGAATGAAGAAGGATGGAAAATTGAAAGTCTAAAGCGCTTGCCGCTTATAATAGAAGATTTACAAAAACGCGGTTATCGTCCGGCAGATATTTGTATTTTAGTACGCAAAAACGATGAAGAACAGCAAGTTATACATCGACTTTTGAATTATAAAACAACCAAAGATGCTAAGCCAAACTTTTGTTATGACATCATGGGTAATGATGGATTGCTGATAGGCACTGCTGCTTCGGTCAGATTTATATTGGGTATTTTGCAATTATTTGTAAATCCAAATGATAGTATCCAACAAACCATTGTTAATTATGAATATGCACGTGGAAAACTGAATAAAACTGAAAATGAAGCACTTAATGCGTGTTTTTCAATTCCGCAAACTACGGAAAATACGATATCTCCATTATTTAACAAAGAAGAAAATCAATTACTAAAACAAATTCAACATAGTTCACTATTTAATATGGTAGAACAAATTATCTCGTTGTTTGGCATTGGCAATTGGCACAACGAAGCCGTATTTGTACAAGCTTTTCAGGATGTTATTTTTCGTTACACAACTTCTAAAACCGCCGACTTGAATAGTTTTCTTGCGTGGTGGAAAAAAAATGGAGTTAAACAATGTATTTCTACTCCCGACAACCAAAGTGCAATGCGGATAATGACTGTTCACAAATCGAAAGGATTGGATTTCAGAGTTGTAATTATGCCATTTTGCGACTGGGAATTGGATAGTCGTATGCGCAATATACTTTGGTGTAAACCAACTGCAGCACCGTTCAACCAATTGCCTTTATTACCGATTGAATATGGATCAAAGCTTGGGAAATCAATTTTTGCCGAAAATTATTTCGAAGAACAAATGCATTTGTATATTGATAGTCTGAATGTGGCTTATGTTGCATTTACTCGTGCTAAAAATGAACTGATTTGTATTGCCCCTGCACCGAAAAAAGAAATCGAAAGTATTGATAAAATAAACTCACTTTCGGCATTGCTTATGGTTTGCTTTGCTGAAAAGGTGTCAAGTTCAGATTTGAAAACTATCTCCTTATCAAATTCATTTAACAAAGCATCAGGAACTTTCAGCTTAGGCGAAACAATGTCAGTAAACTATAAAGATGAGCCAAACTCAGCAAGTAACGAAAAAATAAGTAACTATCCATCAGTTAGTAGTTCTGACCGTCTACACATTCGCCATCAAAGCCTGGAATATTTGTTGGAAAATCAACAATTGACAGATAACCGTCTGAATTACGGAATAATTATGCATGATATTTTACGAAATATTAGCCGAAAAACGGACCAAGCAATTGCCATTCAATCCATGGTACGAGAAGGCAGAATTAGTGTGGCTGAAAGTGAAATGATAGTGATGGAAATGGAAAAATTTTGGAATATCCCTGAAACTCAAAAATGGTTTGCCGACGATGTACGTGTGATGAATGAAACCTCCATTCTCACGCCTAAGGGCGAACAATTTCGTCCTGACAGAGTAATATTTATAGGAAATGAGGCAATTATAGTGGATTACAAATTTGGTAACACAGAGAGTAAATCGCACAATGAACAAGTTAAAAAATACATGAGCCTGATTTCAGAAATGGGCTTTGATTCAAGCGGTTATGTGTGTTATGTGAGTTTAAATAAGGTTGAAAAAATTGTATAAATAAATATTTAACTAACAAAAGCTGTAAAAATATTATCTACAAAAGTATATTTTATGAATTATAAAAATATTCCATCACCAAGTTTTGTTATTGACGAACAAGCATTTCGTAGAAATTTAGAGTTGATAAAAACTGTAAAATTACGTGCCAATGTAGAAATCATACTAGCTTTCAAGGCATTTGCAATGTGGAGTGTATTTCCAATTGTGCGTGAATATATTCCAAATTCCACTGCCAGTTCGCTGGCTGAAGCACGACTGGCATTTGAGGAAATGGGCAGCAAAGCACACACTTACAGCCCGGCATACACCGACCGCGAATTCCCTGAAATTATGAAATATAGTAGTCATATTACATTTAATTCGCTTCAACAATTTGAGAGATTTTATCCACAAACTCAATTTGAAAATATCTCATGTGGTCTACGAATTAATCCAGAATATTCAGATGTTGAAACCGATTTATATAATCCATGTTCTCCGGGGTCAAGGCTAGGTATTGTTGTCAACAAATTAAACGATTCACTACCCGAAGGAGTAGAAGGACTGCATTTTCATACGCTCTGTGAATCATCTTCTTACGACTTAGAGCAAACCTTGAACGTTATTGAAGAAAAATTTGGAAAATATTTTTCTCAACTAAAATGGATTAACATGGGTGGTGGACATTTGATGACTCGTGAAGGATATGATATTGAGCACTTAATTTCAATTCTGAAAAACTTTAAAATAAAATATCCACATTTACAGGTAATTATGGAGCCCGGTAGTGCTTTTGCATGGAAAACGGGTGTGCTTGTTTCGAGTGTTATTGACATTGTTGAAAACAACGGAATAAAAACCGCCATGCTCGATGTTTCTTTCTCTTGTCACATGCCCGATTGTCTTGAGATGCCCTATAAACCGGGTATTTTGGGAAGCACCGATATGGAAAAAGGGAAACCAACTTATCGAATGGGTGGAAATAGTTGTTTATCAGGCGATTACTGCGGAGATTGGTCATTCGAAAATGAATTAAAAATAGGTGATCGAATTGTATTCGACGATATGATTCATTACACAATGGTTAAAACAACTATGTTTAATGGAGTATCGCATCCCTCCATTGGCATTTGGACAAAAAATAATGAATTTCAATTAATTCGTGACTTTGGATATGACGATTATAAAAATCGTATGTCATGAAAATAAGTAATGATTAAGCCAAATTAGAATTAGTGTAGGAAGCTATCACATAAGCTAATCAGCCTGATAAATTCATTAAAGTTGAAAGGGTTGAACACTACTCCACATTACTAATAGAAGAAGCTGTCCTTTTCGACACAGCTTCTTCTTTACAATCAATCAAACAAAATCTATAGTTAAGGTAATCTTATCGTTTTAAAAGTGCTTTGAGCGATTGTGTTTTGTTGCCCGTTTGAATCTGAACCGAGTAGATTCCATCTACCGGTGCTGTGAATTGCAGACTGTTGGCGGTTACGGTTTTGGTCAATAACATCCGTCCCAAAGCGTCGTAAATCCGTACCAGCGAATTTCCTGCCAAATTATTAATTATTAATTGTGAATTATTAATTAATAATTGAGCTTCAGTACCGTTTCCATTACCAGCGAACTGGTTGGCAGTGGCCACTTTGCGTGCACTCAGTACAAAGCGGTTGGCGGTAGTACCGGCAGCAGCTGTAAAGCTGTAACTTGTAG
>CAZEEB010000169.1:0-5018 GCA_964511245.1 uncultured Paludibacter sp. | reverse complement strand
TTGGTATCAGGTTCGCAAAGCCCTGCAAGCCCGCAATGCCAGCGGCGATTTTCCACTCGTAAGCTTCAAACACTTCGAAACTTCCTACAAAGCATTGACCGAAAAGTTGCAACCTATGGTGTATGAGTTAGGATTTTTGAAGGTGTGAAATGTTTGCAATAAAAGAAATTTCATAAAGATATAACCCCACGCTCGCAAAATCGACATTACATCCAGCATTCCACAAGTGGCATCGCCACGGCCGATTTGGCGAGCGTAGCAATTTATTGCTATGCGATAAAATCGAGCGTGTGAATTTATTCACATGCTCCAAAAAGAATGCATAAGGTTTCAATCCAATGCGACAATTGCGTGTAGCAAAATTTATTCACAGGCGATTCATTTATTTGCCCCTTTCAAACTTGCAACAGCATGGTCGGCACTCGAAACCTGCTCCATAAACTCACGGAAATCGGAATATGCTTCGGGAGGGAAAACGCCTTTAAAAAGTTCAAAAACACGGGTAAATGTTATGATATTTCCTTTTTGGGTTGCTGCCGATGAATACTTGCCGAATACTGAGCTAAAGTTCTGATTGGAAGGTAGTTCAGTTATTGTGAATTCCTTTGGAAGCTCATAGATTACGGTGTCATTTTCCATAAATGCCCTTCGGATACACATATCCGTTTTTCTGTTTCGAACCTTTTCGGGTACAGGCATATCTTTGTTGATAAAATTTAAGGGGAGCAATGCAATATCAGCTTGCAGTTTTTTAATGTAATAAGTCAATGACAGGTTTAATTTCTCGCTAAAAACCGGTGTTTTACTCCTGTTTTCGGTAATTGAAAAATTGTCGAGTGTGAACGAGGGCAGTTTTATCCGATTGGTTAGTATCTTCTTTTTATCGGCATTGTCAGCATAAAAAAGAGGCAAAATTTCATCGTAAGCTAAACCTTTGTAATCAGAATTTACTGTGGCAACTCCGGTATTTTCATTTAGCAGTTTCACGATTGTTTTTCGGCTAATACAATTTTCGGAAGCCGGATAAACACGCGTATGAACCAATTTGCTTTTTTCGCCATCCACCAGCAACACATTTCTATCATCGGTAAAATCACTATTAAATCCACAGGGTAATCGCTGACTGGTACATTCGAGCCAAACCGTATCTTTATCAACAGGAACACAAACGAAAGCGTGATTAAACTGACTTGAAGGAAATTTATCGTCAATGGCATCAGCATCGGCACCCGCCCGTACCAATGTGTAGTATGATTTAACACCAATGGCCGAAAGTAGTGCATGCGTGTAATTTGAAAGTGCTTTGCAATCGCCGTAGGAATATTTTTCAACGGTAGTAGCTTCAAAAGGTTGCCAACCACCAATACCGATGGATAAATTTACGTACCTGGTTTTTTGTTGCATGAATTCGTAAACTGCTTTCACTTTCTCAAGGTCGGTTTTGCAGTTGGCTGTAATTTCTTTTAGTTTAGCAATTGTGGCGTCGGGTAATTTGTCTCGGTCTTTCATTAATTCAGTGGCCCACAAACCAAGGTCTTTCCACGAACTGGAAGTCCCTTTTGAATCTCCAATACTAAATTTATCAGGTACAATGCTTACAGTAGGCGATTCGGGAGTGTAAACCGAAGCCATTGGCTCATCAATTTTTGCTTTTAAACTTGTTACTTTCCATGTATAAATATCTTTGCCATCTTTTGTTTCTTTTGTTACTGAAGCGGGCAAATTGTACTCTTTATAGCGAATGGCATATCCCGCAGGAGTTTTAAGAATCAGAACCGAGTTTTCGTACGAAGTATTTGCGTCATCATGACTCCAACCCGGAAGAAAAAGTGTTTGTTTCATATCCGTTTGATAGGAATACTCAATGGTATAAGGATAATTGGCGTATTTAGGGTCAATCATTTTGATGCGATTATCTTCATAAAGCGAATATCCCTGTATCATACTGAAATCTTCCATATCATCCATTCCGAATGATTTTATCTGTTTCCCAAATTCATCAAAAAGCTTTCCCTTCACGCTACTGATTCGATTCATCGGATTTTGTACGGCATGAAAATAACCGTTCCTTTGTCCGTTTTTATTGAGAATGGTGCTCGCAATTGTAATTGTAACTACAGCTGATTTTTCAGACTTTAGTTCAATTTCCTGTATATAATTCCGAATTACAGTGTGTGCATTTTCTTTCAGGGCAGCCGGTATATCCTGCACAGCATAAGTCACATTTTTGGCTGATACAGTTGAAAAAACAACCCAAAAAGCTATTAATATTCTTCCTTTTCCGTTCATAATCTATACTTTTTTAAGGATAAGCATTTCAGCCTGTTTTTTTACCAATTCGTCGAAAAATGCCTTTAAATCAAGATATTCCGGCTGATAAAATACGGGTTTATTAATCAATAATTTAAATAAAACCTGAACTTTGTTTCCGTTTAAGCTCGAAATCATTTGCAAACTGGCCGTACTTTGAGGCAGAGCCATTTTTATATTTTTAGGCAGCTGTTCAACGGCAAATCCTTCGGGTATTTCCAGATAGAAAATGAATGTTTTTTCTGTGGCGGTTGTAAAATCAACCGGATATACACGTTGTTCTGCTTTCAGTGGATTTTCGGAATAACTGTCGAACAACACCGGTTGAACGAAAATTTGATTATTCGTTTTCGTTATTTTGTTTTTCAACGTGATTGTATATTCCTCTTTCACAGGTTGTTGGAGGCTGTCTAAATTGGTTAAAGTATAATTGTCAATGGACAAACCGATGTATTTACTTTCAATCGATTTTAAGTATTCGTCCTGACTGTTAAATTTTTTATAATTCGTTCGGTGTCTTAAAGCAGCATAATCAAAATAGGATTTTGACCAATCGCCCTTCAAACTGCCATCGGGGGTAAATTTCAGATTTAATATTGAAATCTGTTTGTTTTTCTTTTGAGGCGATAAGTCAATCCATTCAAAGGAATCGTCTTTTCTTAGCAGTAAACCTTTGCCATTTATTGTTCGTTCGGGCACATCGCCCAAAGCCAAATTTTCATCCGTAGCATCGAGCAGATATGTTTTATCCCCAATTCTAACGTGAGCAATTACATAGTTGAGTTTTTGTAAACTAACTGAGAATGGCGGTATTTGACCGTTTTCGCGTGTGCTTAAAACCACCGGATTCGCATCCATATCAAGTTTTCGTAACAGCAAAACAAGATTCAAATTAATTTCGGCACAGTTGCCTATTTTCTTTTCAAAAGCATGACTAAGTCCGGTATTTGATGTCCAAACCGACTGTTCGTTATTCCATTTTATTTTTCGAATAGCCTCATAAGCTTTGTTCATTCGTTCTTCTGTCGAAACGCTCGAATTCTTTATTTCTTTGGCAAGTCCATTTGAAAATAGGCTTAATTGGGTAAGTAAGCTGCCAAAATTATCATCTTTCATAAGTTTTTTGGCAACATCTTCCCAGCTAGTAGCGAAATCTTCATACAGTAAACCCGGAAGATGAATACTCGAAACTTCAATATTCATGCGTGAAAAATAGTTGGCAGCATTATCAATGTAAGGTTCTGATTTGAATGCCGGTACTTCCTTTGCTACCCATCTGTCGTTTGAAGCCTCGGCAAGTGGAATATAGCCGGAGAAATTTTTTCGGAAACTTAAAAATGTGCTTTCTTCCAATATCAATTCGCTCCATTTAACAGGAATAGTTTCCTGAAAGCTCCAGTACGAAGGCAGACCCTGAAAATAAAACTCTACGTCAATAACCGAACCCACTTTCACATTGGGCAATGCAACACGGGCTTGATAAAAATTTCGGGTAACACGCTCAATATAAATTCCGCTTTTTTCGAGTTTTGTAACAACCGGAATATTGTTTTCGAGATTTACGGTCTGACCTTTCACATTGGTTTTTTCGCCGGCCGGCACACTAAAACTACCACGCTCTTTTCCTTCTTCTTTCAATATTTTTATCCTCATTTGATGCACGAATTGCATTTTGTTGGAATCAAAATAACCGTAGTTACACAATACTACCGCAGTTGCACTTGAATCGGCAGCATATACTTTCATCTCCAATTCTGATTTGTCTACTTTTCCATATTTCATTGGAGCTTTTTGGCTGTATACCAGGGGTAGCAACAAAAATAGACACAGTGAGTGAATGAGCATTTTTTTCATAAAACCATAACTTTATTTTGATTATCGGAGCGTTTAATTTGCTATTTAAAGCGCAAATATAACAAATTAAATTTAACTCAATACGAGAATTTTGTCGTCTTTTATTGAAATTTAGAAATAAAAAAAAGCCGGCTTTGAAACCGGCTAATTATCAATAGTATAACGCTATTTTATTTTAATAGTAATGCTTCTGCAACTTTCACTCTTTGAAATGTAAATTGACTTAAAATGTCATTTTTATAGTTAGATATTTCGGCATTATACAAATTGCCAATACTTCCCTGATGTGTGTGATTCAGCATTTTGTCGGGTTTAAAGTTTCCGGCTTCTATTTCCTGCCCAACTTGTTTATAAGCATCACGAAACGGCATTCCGCTCGAAGCTAATCGGTTTACCTCTTCTACACTAAATAGAAAATCATATCGCGAATCATTCATTATTTCAGTATTTACCTCCACTTGTGCCATCATCATGCTTGTCATTTGAAGGCAGTCTGTCAGTTCGGCAAAAGTAGGTACAAACACTTCCTTGATAATTTGCAAATCGCGGAAATAACCCGATGGTAAATTGTTGGTAATCAGAGTTATTTGTTGTGGTAGCGATTGCAATTTATTGCATTTGGCGCGGGTCAGTTCAAACACATCCGGATTTTTTTTGTGCGGCATTATGCTCGAACCGGTTGTAAACTCATCGGCAAGTTTTATAAATCCGAAATTTTGAGATGTGTACATACATGCGTCGAAAGCGAGTTTGGATACTGTTGAAGCCACACTTGCCAATGCATTTGCTACGGTACGTTCCATTTTGCCACGACCCATTTGTGCATATACCACATTGTAATTCATGGAGTCAAA
>CAZEEB010000168.1:0-5037 GCA_964511245.1 uncultured Paludibacter sp. | reverse complement strand
GGAGCTGCATCTTTCGTCTGCAAGCCGGCAATGTCTTCTGCACGATAGAAAGGCATAACGTTGAAACCTTCATTTGTTTTCCAAACAAGCTTTTTGTTGAAATCAGCTCCTTTGAGGTCGGCTGTGATTTTATCCATCCATTGCTGTGCGCTAACCGATGGAAAATCAGCCAATAAATTCAATTTTTTTTCTGCCATAATATTTAGTTACAAGTAAATTTGTTACCAGTTTCAAGCATCAAGATTTTTATCTTGAGCCGACTTAGAATTTACATGAAAATGGATATTGAATATCCTGAATTCTAAGCGGGTGCAAAATTACTACTTTCATTTGAGTTACACGAATTATTTGGCGATGAATTAAAGAAAAATTTCTGCAATGGACAAATAATGCACTTCAACTTGTTTTTTGACACTGTAAGTGAATGAATTAAAAATCCAGTAAGAAATTTATTTGATTGTGTGTTGGTTTAGGATAGAAATTGACTCTGTTAAATATAAAAAAATGCAAATACTCATAATATCCAGTTTCCTAAATTTCCCTAGTTTTTTAAATAAAGGATTAAATGGGTCGGATAATATCAATTCTTTTCAGTCTACCTACCAAGTTTTTTCTGAAAAATTTCTTTATATTGTTCACTGACAGGTATATAAATCTTTTCTTCAAAAACAATTGTATTTCTTTCAATCACAGAAACTTCGTTTATGTTTACGATAAAAGAACGGTGAACCTTCACAAATTGATGCGTTGGAAGTAATTCTTCGATAGATTTCAAACTCATTTTAGTCGTTACAGAATCATTGCTGAGCAAATGTATTTTAATGTATTCGTGCTGACTTTCAATGTATTTTATATTGTCAAAATCTATGCGAATGGATTTATAGGCCGATTTTACGAATAAGTGATTGAGTATTTCTTCCTTATTCCCATTTTTGCTATTCGTTTTTAAATCAATCTGAACGCGCACTTTATTGGCAGCTTTAAGCAGATTAGTAAAACTGATTGGTTTCAACAAATAATCAACTGCTTCAACCTCGAATCCTTCCACTGCATATTCGCTATAAGCCGTAGTGAAAACAATATAGGGCTTTGAACGCAAGGATTTTACAAACTCCATTCCGCTAATGTCGGGCATATTAATGTCGATAAACAAGAGCTGAATATCATTTTCACTCATGACATTCATTGCCTCAAAAGCATTCCGACATTCAGCCACTAATTCCAAAAAAGGAATTTTCTGAATGTAGCTGGCTATCTTTTTTACAGCCAGGGGTTCATCGTCTATGGCAATACATTTTATCTTCATAACGGTATGGTGAGGTTTACTTCAAATTCATTCGCTTTATCCGAAATTTCCAGTGTGTATTTATGACCATACAGTAGTTTAAGACTTTCTTTGATATTATTGAGACCAATTCCTGAATATTCTCCCTGACTTTGCGACGTTTTCTTATGTTTGCTATTTCTGATAATACAATTCAATGAATTATCAGTAGTCAGTAGTTCAAAATAGATATACGACTTTAACGGATAACTCACACCGTGTTTAAAGGCATTTTCGACCAACGAAATAAATAGCATGGGTGGAACTTTTATTTCGGGAATTTTCTCCGGAATCCTCATGGTTACTTCCACTTCTTCGGAGTGTCGGAGCTGCATCAAGGCAATAAAGCTCTGAATAAATTCAATTTCCTTTCGGAGTTCAATCGTGTTTTGAGCTGAATGATAAAGCAAATACCGCATCAATGTTGATAGTCGTTCAACAGCATCCTGTGCTTTATCTGTATCCATTTCAATCAAAGAATGGATATTATTAAGCGTATTCATAAAAAAATGTGGACTAACCTGATTCCGTAGTAATGCCAGATTGGTTTTGAGCTGTACATTCTCAACTTCCTTTCTTATTTCCTGTTCGGCAGTCCATTTTGCAAACAATTCAAACGCTGTACTACTTCCAATAATAAGAATAGCAGTAAGCAAATTATTGAAAATTGCGCCAAATATAGAATGTAAGGCAAATGGGGTTTCAGGATGCATTCCGGGGCTTCCCTGTGGTCGATTTCCCTGATGAATAAAAATATCAATAAAACTTACTAACAATATCATAACTATCACAATAACTGCATATTGCGACCGCTTATTATTGAATAATAATTTTGGTACCAATACCGTTAAATTGACAATAAAAACAAGTAGAAGCAATAAAAGATTTGTATAATCGCCTATCATTCTAACCCAACCGTTAGGGTCGATATTATTCATGTTTCTCAAATATGGACCAATAAATACCAACAGCCAGATAATGGCATAAAACAGAAGTATTTTATTTTTGTAGGTTTTCATTTTACTTTCACTTCTTTGTACGAATATTATGTAAATCTAAGTAAAAAGATTGAGATATTTTTTGTTCGGTTGTTGAGAGTTTATCCCACCTTTGAATCCAATCTGAAATAATCGGGGTTAAAGTGAGCAAAAGGAGTTCTTCATTGGTTTCATTTTATTTGATATTCCGTACCAATCGCACATAATTCAGCGTTCTTACAGCATCTCCCTGAGGAGCATCGGCATTGTAATATCCATTTCCATTTTTAGTATATCCGGTAAAGTTGTAGATTTTGGGATCGCTTCGCTGACATCCGGCACCATGTAAGTCTGTCCACCCTAAAATACCGAAATACCCCATTGCTCTTCCAAAGCAAATATAGATGGCACTTGCCCCTTTGGTAGGTGACCCCGAAGTAAAAGTAGTGCTACTCCAATACCAGGGATAATCTTTATTTCCTGCTTCGTTTTTAATCTGTGTGCAGTTGAAAATTGGATTTATTGAAGCCGAATTGGTTTTTGCAGGTGAGCGGGTGTAGTCCACTATACTTTGCAATTCCTTCGTGTCGGGCAAACGCCAATCTGAATATCCTCCGTACCTAAAATTTTCGGCATAACTTAATGCGTCTTTCCATGTTAGGCCTATCCCGTTATCGTTTTGCATCCACATAAGTCCGGTTGCATTATCGGAAATAGTACCGTCTCCATTGTCATGAAACAGATTTGATCCATAGGTTGTTTTGCCCCGAACATATAAAACATAAAAATGCTTTGCTTGTCCATCTTCCGGAACGCTGTAATTAGTTGGATATCCTTTAATTCGACCATCAATAAAATTGAATCCAAATACAGTTTCTAATATGCCAAAAGTATTACTTACATATAAAGTTGAAGACACAACCTGACCATCAATTAACCGTTCAGTTCCTTTGTCGCCGTGTGATAGTGAGTTCTCGTCGCCGTAGCCCACAGAGAAATAAGTCTCATCAATATATTTTATCGAATTGGATGGCGGTGGACCCGGTTCAGCTCCATAAAACATGGCAAGTGAATAGAGTTCTTTAATAGTTGGTAATCGCCAATCAGTATAACCGCCTGTTTTACAGGTTGTAGCACCTGCCAATGCTTCAGAATAGGTCAGTTTATCATAGAAATTAATTGCAGCGTCTCCATTTCTGTCTTCGGTTTGTTGCCACATTAACCCGGTTACATTATCGGTTACTGTGCCATCGCCATTGTTGGTATATGAACGTAGGTTTCCGGGATAATTAGAATTCTGACCATAAAATGCCTGCCCAAGATTTGGTTTTTTTATGATAGTTGTTGAGTCGTAAGATATTGTCTGAGCACTTTCTACAATTGGATAACCCCCATTGATACCGATTATTTCCGGCACATCGTTTTCTTTACAACTTATTAAATTCAGACTTAGAAGGTATAAAACACCTGTCAGCATTAATAAATAGCTCTTTTGTTTCATTTTTGTGTTCAAATCTTTTATTTAATTTTCCGCACCAATCTTACATAGTTTAGCACTCGTTCTTCTCCTTGGCCTGTACCGAGTACCTTTTTGTCGAAGCGCACTGCACCAGCACCATGCAGGTCTTCGCCGTTTCCATCTTCTGCCCGACCAAAAGCAACATACCAAGCATAAGCATACGTACCATTGGGTTGTGAAATAGCTGATGTATTAGTCCAATAATAAGGATAATCTGCTTTTCCGCCAGCGTTAGTAATACCAGTACAACTGAACACTGCATTTATGGCGGGGCCAACATTGGCTGCATTTGTTGCCGTTGGTGAACGGGTGTAATCTACCAAACTTTGAAGCTCTTTCGTGTTCGGCAACCGCCAGTCGTTATGACCCAAATAATTGGCTTTATTCTGTGTTTGAGCATAAGCCAATGCATGTTCCCAATCAATACCTAAACCATTATCAGCTTTTGTCCACATCAAGCGGGTTGCCAAATCTGAAATTGAACCGTCGTTATTATCCTGAAACAAATTAACGCCATACGAAAGATTGCCGCGTACACAACGAACGAAGTGCTTTGGACCGACACTGATGCTATACGATTTAATGTGTCCGGTGCCAAAATTTACACCGAAGGCAAGTTCTGCGCCGGGCGTTTCCCCATTTGCACTTATATTGCCCATTACTCCCGCATATTTTGTGCTACTCCAAAAAATGGCGTGACTGAGTTCCTGCTCGCTGCTGTAGGTAATGTCAAAATAGTTTGTATCAATCCATGGCCAACCGGTGCTTGCATTCCACAACGAATAAAGTTCCTTGATGGTTGGCAATCGCCAATCACTGAAGCCACCATATTTTTTTTTGTTCAGATTGTTAGCCAGAGCTTGAGATGCTCCCCAATAATAAGTGCCACTGTCATAGCTTTTTTGCCATGTCAGGCCGGTAATTTCGTCTTTAACGGTAAGTCCATCGCTGCTTTTGCTGTAAACGGGAGTTGTGTGCGCATATTGAGCATCCTGACCAAAAAATGCGGCATCGGTAGCAGGTGCTGTAATAATATCTCCAATGGCATTCCAATATTTGGTTTGACTAGTACCAACAACTGGATAACTGCCTGCTGAGGCTGCATCACGTGGTACGATAACTATTTCTTCGGTTGTGCAACCGACAAATAAAATAGCAATTAATAGCATCAGGCTTATCTGACGAGCGGTAATTGTACTGAAATTTTTTCTTTTCAT
>CAZEEB010000167.1:0-5046 GCA_964511245.1 uncultured Paludibacter sp. | reverse complement strand
TTGAGCGATAAACGTTATATGAATTTGAATTCACACGATGCTTATGAGTATTGTATTCGGCTCATTAACATGGTGGAAAGTTGGAACGGTGAGTTGGTTTTACTTTGGCATAATACCTCGGTAGAGGATACTCCACGGTTGTATCACCGAAAGCTGTATCAGGATATAATAAGCTATTTAAGAACTAAATAAGCTATGCAAAAAACCGCAATAGTTTGCGTTACTAATGACTTGACAACCGACCAACGGGTACATAAAACCTGTTTGACACTTCAGAAATGCGGATATTGGGTTATCGAAACCGGTAGGTTATTGCCCGAAAGTTTGCCTTTGGAGCGGTCCTATTTTACATTGCGCCGCAAACTGCGTTTTCGTACCGGACCCTTGTTTTATGCCGAATTCAATATTCGTCTGTTTTTCTATTTGATGACTGCTCAGGTTGATTTGATTTTTGCCAACGACCTTGACACACTGCCTTCCGCTTTTCTGGCCGCAACACTTCGTGGGAAAAGACTGATTTACGACACACATGAATTTTATACCGAAACACCTGAACTTGTCAGTCGACCGACTATTCAGGCTATTTGGAGAAAAATTGAAAATACTATTTTTCCACATCTTACTGACATTCTGACTGTCAACGCTTCCATAGCCAAACTATATGGTGACAAATTTCATAAAACTGTTCAGGTAAGTCGTAATATTCCAACAACTTTTTCACCCGACACATTGAAATCCCGCGAGGAGCTTGGATTGCCTGCCGATAAGCGAATTCTGATTCTTCAAGGAACTGGAATAAACGTTCAGCGCGGTGCTGAAGAGGCAGTTGAAGCTATGCAGTATATTGAAAATGCTATTCTACTCATTTGTGGGAGTGGAGATGTAATTCCCACATTACAAAAAATGGTTATTGCTCAAAACCTCCAGGATAAAGTGATTTTCAAAGCCAAAATGCCCTTTGCCGAACTCCGTCATTACACAATGAATAGCGACCTGGGTTTGGCAATTGACAAAGATACAAACCTGAATTATCACTTTTCACTCCCCAATAAATTGTTTGATTATATCCATTCTGGAATTCCTACGCTTTCATCGGGATTGATAGAATTGCGACAAATTATTGACAAATACGATATTGGTTATTATATCGAGAACCATGAACCTAAACACATAGCCGATGTAATTTCGGGCATTTTTGCCGATGAAGCCAGATACAATATTGTGAAAAACAATACAGTCAAGGCCAGGGAGGAGCTTTGCTGGGAAAATGAAGAAAAAGTGCTCATTTCAGTTATAGAGAATCATGGAAAATAATCAAGCTCAAATAATCGACATAACGAACTCAATGTTTTACAATTGGGGTGATAATTGTAGTGGTTGGCATTTTGTAGATACCGAAGAACTTTCAATAATCAGAGAATCGATGCCTGCAGGCACTTCTGAAAAACTTCATTTTCATGCTAAAGCTCTCCAGTTCTTTTATATTTTATCCGGTATTGCTTCATTTAGTGTTGAAGGCAAGTCCTATGAAGTTGTAGCTGGAAAAGGAATAAGAATTGAACCAAAGCAGATACATCAAATAATAAACAATAGCAATAATATTCTTGAATTTATTGTTGTATCGTCACCAAAATCACACGGCGACAGAATCAATATCGAAAAATAACCGTTTTTATGCTCTCCATTCTAATTCCCACATATAACTACGACATAACCCGATTGCTAACTGACTTACACCGTCAGGCATCGGAACAGCATATTGATTTTGAAATCATTGTGATGGAAGATGGCTCCGAGCAATGTGTTGGGCAAAACAAAACTGTGGAAGAATTATCGAATTGTCGGCATATTATTTTAAAAGAAAATATCGGTCGATCATCCATTCGAAACAAACTGGCCGATGAAGCAAAGTTTGAACAATTGCTTTTTATGGATTGCGATGCAGAGCTTTGTTCAGCCGATTATCTGGCTAAATACCTGCAATTCAATGCTGAAAATTCTATTATCATTGGTGGTACTGCTTATAAGTTGGAAGATAAAAATCCAGCGTACAGTTTGCGCCTGAAATATGGCAGGGAGCGCGAAGCACGGACAGCCGCAGAGCGAGGAAAGAATAATTTTGCCACCTTTAATTTTTTGATTTCAAAATCTATTTTCAACAAGGTACGCTTTGATGAAACTATCCGGGGCTACGGGCACGAGGATATGCTTTTTGGTCATCAATTGCATCAGTTGGGCTATGATTTTATTCAAATTGACAATCCACTCATTCATAAAGGACTGGACGATAACAGGGTTTTTATTCACAAAACGGAGGAGGCAACCCGTAATTTGTTTTTGTTATATCTCACAGGCAATTATCCTTTTCTGGCAAATGAATCCAGACTATTGAAATCATTCATTCAATTAAAATCCATAGGAATTGTGAGATTATTGGCTTTTAAATACAGCATTAGCAAGGGTTTACTTCAATGGTTACTTTGTAGAAAACAACCATCATTATTGCTTTATGACTATTATAAATTACTGTTTTTGTGTAAAACATCCGTGACAAAATGACAGTGGAAAATGACAAAATTAGCGTTATTTTGCTTTGGCACAGTTTATGAAAAATAAAAGTTTAGAAAAAATAAAAACAATATAATCAATTAAAAAACAGAAGAATATGAACATTAAACCATTAGCCGACCGTGTGTTGCTAAAGCCGGCACCGGCAGAAGAAAAAACAGTGAGTGGAATTATTATTCCGGATTCAGCAAAAGAAAAACCATTGAAAGCTGAAGTATTGGCAGTAGGTAAAGGCACAAAAGACGAAGAAATGGTGGTAGCAGTAGGCGAAACCGTATTGTATGGTAAATATGCCGGTACAGAACTGGAATGGGAAGGCGAAAAATACCTAATCATGCGTCAGTCTGATATATTGGCAATTATCTAAAGAAAGCTGCCCTCTAACCCCCTAAAGGGGGAATTGGAGAGCAAACCTATAAAGTATTAACTAAATTTTAATCAAAAAAAACACGCTATCCCCCAGCGTATTCCCCCTTTAGGGGGTTAGGGGGCAAACTTATGAGCAAAGAAATTAAATTCAATATTGATGCCCGCGACCAGTTAAAAAAAGGGGTCGACGAGTTGGCAAATGCAGTAAAAGTAACACTGGGACCAAAAGGTCGTAATGTAATTATCGAGAAAAAATTTGGTGCTCCACACATTACCAAAGACGGTGTAACCGTGGCAAAAGAAATTGAATTGGAAGATCCATTTCAAAATTTGGGAGCGCAACTAGTGAAAGAAGTAGCTTCAAAAACCGGTGATGATGCCGGCGACGGAACAACCACCGCAACCGTTTTGGCACAGTCAATCGTAAGCGTAGGTATGAAAAACGTGGCTGCCGGAGCTAATCCAATGGACTTAAAACGCGGTATAGACAAAGCGGTAATTGAAGTTGTAAAAAGTATTGCAGCACAAGCTAAGGTGGTTGGCGAAAACTACGACCAGATAGAACAGGTAGCTTCTATTTCGGCAAATAACGACGCAGTAATTGGTAAACTGATTGCTGATGCTATGCGTAAAGTATCGAAAGACGGTGTAATTACCATCGAAGAAGCCAAAGGAACCGACACAACCATCGAAGTGGTGGAAGGTATGCAGTTCGACCGCGGTTATATTTCGGCTTATTTTGTGACAAACACTGAAAAAATGGAAGTGGAAATGGAAAAACCATATATCCTTATCCACGACAAAAAAATATCAAATCTCAAAGAATTGCTTCCTGTATTGGAACCTGCTGTTCAGTCGGGTCGTCCGTTGTTGATTATTGCCGAAGATGTAGATAGTGAAGCATTGACAACATTGGTTGTAAATCGCCTTCGTGCCAACCTGAAAATATGTGCCGTGAAAGCTCCCGGCTTTGGCGACCGTCGCAAAGAAATGCTCGAAGATATCGCTATCCTAACCGGTGCTGTGGTAATTTCGGAAGAAAAAGGCATCAAACTGGAACAGGCAACGCTCGAAATGTTGGGAACTGCCGAAAAAGTAACAGTGAATAAAGACAACACAGTGATTGTAAACGGAGCCGGTGCAAAAGATGCTATCACAAGCCGCGTTGGTCAAATTAAAGCTCAGATAGCTTCTACAACTTCGGATTACGATCGCGAAAAATTGCAGGAACGTCTGGCAAAACTTGCCGGTGGAGTGGCTGTGCTTTATGTGGGTGCTGCATCGGAAGTGGAAATGAAAGAGAAAAAAGACCGTGTGGATGATGCATTGAGTGCAACCCGAGCTGCTATCGAAGAAGGAATTGTTCCCGGTGGTGGTGTGGCTTATATCCGTGCTATCCAATCGTTGAAATCCATTAAGGCTTTGAATGATGACGAGCAAACCGGAATTGAAATAGTTAAACGCGCTATTGAAGAACCATTGCGTCAAATTGTGTTTAATGCCGGAAAAGAAGGTGCCGTAGTAGTTCAGAAAGTGCTTGAAGGCAAAGACGATTACGGATACAATGCTCAAACCGATACATACGAAAATTTCTTCAAAGCCGGAGTAGTTGACCCGGCAAAGGTTTGCCGTGTTGCGTTGGAAAATGCAGCTTCCATTGCAGGTATGTTCCTGACTACCGAATGTGTAATCACCGAAAAGAAAGAAGATGCTCCAGCTCCACAAATGCCTATGGGCGGCGGAATGGGCGGTATGATGTAAAAATCAATTATGAATTACTGAAGAACTATCTTCCTGCAGGCGAAACCCTGTGGACTCTATATATAAAGCGAAAAACCTTGCAGCCAAAAAGTTGCAAGGTTTTTTTTGGGATTATAAAAAACATTGCATAGGGTTTTAACTCACATTACAAATCAATTTACAGAAAAGGCTCGATGAGCTAACGGAAATTATACCAAATGAATATATAATACTAAATGCAATTGTATTATGACCCAAAATGAATCAGAAAAAATATAGCTGTATCTGCAGATAGAATTGACTTCATTAGCTGTACTGTGTATCGGGTAAGTATCCAATAAGTCCTTTTAAAAAAGTCGCGAAACCTTG
>CAZEEB010000166.1:0-5054 GCA_964511245.1 uncultured Paludibacter sp. | reverse complement strand
GTTTTTTGGAAATGAGCCATATAAAAATCGATAACCGGAAACATTTTTTTTGCTACCGAATCGGCATTGTAGGGAAATGCTTTCCAAAATGCTGCTTTCGTTTTCAGAGTGGTGTCAATTAGCACTGTATCAGGCATGTTTCGCGAAATCTGACCGCCAATGGCATTTACATAGCTAACCGTGCTGTCATTTGCATATTTCAGTGCAAGTTGCTGTATAAAATTCTTTACACGGTCAAGATAGGTGGGATTCCAGGGAATGATACTGGAAATAACTTTGCCATAGGTACTGTGAAACTGATTTTTATCGATTGAATAATAAAGCTGAACATTGGGAAAAGTTTTCATCCATGCAGGAAAACCAAGCGGTTGTAACGAAATCTTTTTGTTGGCAGCTTTGGCTTTTTGAATTTCGCCGTCGACAAATGCCCAGTTGAAAGTTCCGGGCGAAGGTTCACACGCATCCCATGTAAAACGACAAACAGCGCCTGAGATATTTGGATTCGAATATTTAACTGTAGGAATGGCTGTGTCAGCACTTCCCAAATAATAAACGCCTGAAGCGCCTTTAAATTGAGAAAATGAAATGATTGTAAAAAATAATACGATTGAAATGAGAATTTGTCGTTTCATGTGATTATTTGTTATTTTTTAAATTAAGGACACATGGAACTCGCACAATCATTATTTTTGGATTAAACGCCTGTTTTAATGCTCGTTTCATATCCAGTTCAGACTTACAAACTCAAAATAAGTTTAATCTGTAAGTTTTTTATCCTTTTTAAATTGACTGAATAACAGATAAATAACCGCAAATGTAACCGACATATCAGCCACATTCAGAATGCCGGTGCGCAACGACCCGATACCAAAATTCAGAAAATCCACCACATGAAAATCGTAAATCAGGCGGTCAACCAGATTGCCCAGTCCGCCACCAATTACGCACACGAATGCAATAATTAAGTTTCTATCAGTCAGTTTAAAAGCGCAGTAATAAAGCCCGTACAGGCAGACTGCAATTGGAATTGCCAAAAGCAAAATATATTTCAACCAATCCGGCCAGCCAGCACCCAGACTCAGAAATGCTCCGGTATTTTCAGTATATTTCAAAACAATAGTGTCGTAAAAATACGATAAAGTTTCCCTTCCCTGCAGATAGTTTACGGCCAGCATTTTAGTTACTCTGTCCAGTAAAAAATTTATGGACAAAACAATAATAGTGAGTAGAATTTGTTTTTTTCGATTCATAATTGAACAAATATTAAGTCCCCTTTTTGGGGAACCAACGGTCATCGACCGAAGGGAGATAATTAGGGGGCTTTCTATAATACTTTTCTTTTTCGCCAAACCTGATAGGAGTTGACTAAATTTTGCCACAGCACATAGGCTCCGGGGCCAATTGACGCAATCGGATTCAGGTATAATTGTGCCATCCATATAGCCAGAATTGTGTTTTTCTGACCAATACTTTGTCCTCCTGCCACGGTATCATCGTAGGCCTTGCCAATGGCTCTGCCTATCAGAAACTGACTGATACAAACAACTAAAGCTACAAGGGCAATTAATATTTCAATAAGGTGATTGGCAGTATTTTGATTTATAATAAACTCGACCGTGCGACCTGTCACTACGCACAGTGCAAGTGTCCAGAGGTAAAACGACAATCCGGAATAAGAGCCGATTTTAGCAGTCAGTTTGGGAGTGAATTTCCGCAAAATCAGCGCGAGAATAAAGGGCAAAATCAACAAAACCACCACGCGTTGAGCAATAGCCAGAAACGACTGCATAAACGGTAACGATTGATTTGTGCCGATAAACGAAAAAATAACCGGAGCAGCAACAGCCAGCAAAATATTGCTAATAAGTGCATAAGTGGTGATGCTTTCCACATTGCCTTTCAGCATTCCGGTCATAACCGGAGCTGCTGTACCGGTAGGTGCCAATACGCAAATCATCGCTCCTTGCGCAAGCAAGGAATTAAACGGAAGAATCAAAAAATAAACCGCCAGACTACCACCAAACTGAATAAGCAATAGCCAGAAATGTAGCCATTTGAAGCGCATATCGTTCATTTTCAACTTGCAATAAGTCAGAAAAAGCATCACGAAAATGAGATAGGGAGTCAGAAACGAAAGCTTTCCGAAAAGCGGATAGAAAATTGCTCCCACTGTCATAGCAATGGGCATCATATAGGGTTTGATTCGTTTGAGCATTGAATTTTCTGACTTTGAAAGCGCAAAAGTACGAAGATAAATTGAAATTTAGTCTATTTGGTCAGGCAATTGCCTGATGGTATTAATCCGGTTGGAGGTTTTGTGCAAACGTGCAAGCATATCATTTATTTTTTCCTGATAATCGACCAGATAATCAGGGTGCAATTTCTTGGTAACCAGCGTAATAAGTCGTTTAAGGAGCAGACCAACTTTGTAATCGTAGCCCGAAACACGCGCTCCAAATACTTTTGACGGCTGCCGGAACTGCAATTCGAGCACATACAGCACCAAATCCGTTTCCAGTTTTTTACTTTTGGTTTCTACCGTAAACTCATTGATTCGCTTCACGCAGGCATTCAACTTTTTCACCAGCCGTTTCAGTTCGGTGCTACCTTTGTATTCTTTCTGACATAGTGCCTCAATATCTTCAATCGCTTCTTCAAAAAGTGTTTGCTCACCGCCATCCGTATCCAGAAAATTCACTAACAAAAACTCGTAGTTGTAGCGCTTTCCAGCAAGTTTTAATACCATTTCGGCCAACTCTTTTTTGGAAAACTGTACAAGTTGTTCTTTGAGGATGGCTTTATTGAGGGGCATGTTTGATGGGTTCAAGTTTTGTACAAAGATAAATAAATATAACAAATAAGGCACTTGATTAGCAAAACAAGTTCGTCAACTCGATTAAAACAAGAGAAGAAAAACCAGATTTGTTTTCGCCAAAAAGACTCAAATTTGTTAATATTGCGTTTTTAACCTCACGGTCAATTTACTAACTCTACTATCTGTTTCAATTTTATATCTTCCGAACTGCTACCAATCAACACCTCAAATTTTCCGGGTTCAACTGTCCAATGCATATCTTTATCCAGCAATTCCAAATCGTTGGATTTTAGTTTGAAATGTATGGTTTTTGTTTCGTTGGGGTTTAAAGTAATTCGTTCAAAACCTCTTAACTGTGATTCATAAACTGTTACGCTGCTCACTAAATCTTTTACATAAAGTTGTACCACTTCATCGCCTTTCCTGTTTCCTGTATTAGTAATATCTACCAAAACACTTATTTCCCCATCTATATTTTGCTTCGTCGGGGTTATTTTAAGATTTGAATACGCAAATGTGGTGTAACTCAATCCATAACCAAAGGGATAAAGTGCACCATTCACCGAAGTATTTCCGTAGCCATTTGGACCCTGACTGGGTTGTCCGGCCTGTGAACCGGGCTTGAATGGGAAATTCAGTTCAATCTGCCCAAGTGATTTTGGAAAAGTGACAGATAATTTTCCGCCCGGATTATAATCGCCAAAAATGGTTTCGGCTATCGCCTGACCCCCTAAAGCATTTGGAAACCAGGCTTCGAGAATGGAAGGAAGAAATCTGTTTTCCCAGTTAATGGTCAATGGCTGTCCGTTGATTAATACCAATACAATTGGTTTTCCGGTTTCTTTCAGAGCCATCAAGAGTTGCAATTGTCGACCCGGAAGTCCAAGTCCGGTGCGCGATTTGCTTTCACCACATCTGTTTTCGTCTTCTCCTACAACTGCGATTATCACATCGGATTGTTTTGCTTTTGCAACTGCCTCGTTGATTGCGTTTTGCTCATCCAATGTTAATGGAGTTGGTATAATTTCGCTTTCAGGCCAGGTAGCGTCAATCACTTCGCAACCTTGCACGTACTCCACATTGGGAGCATTTCCAACATAGTTTTTTATCCCATCCAACACATTGGTAATGGTGAGGTTTTGAGGTCCATAGCGACTGATATATGCATCTTTGTTGGTAGCCAGCGGACCGGTTACCAGTATGTTTTTCAACGATTTCAGATTCAGTGGCAGGAGATTGTTTTCATTTTTGAGCAATACAAGTGACTCGTGAGCCATTTGTAACACAAAGTCTTTCGTATCGGGCGAAGCAACGATTTTGTCAGCCGCTTTCGGGTCTTTCACATAAGGCGAATCAAACAATCCAAGCTGAAACTTTACCCGCAACACATCAGCCACATTTCGGTCAAGCGTTTTCATGGAGAGTTTACCCTCGTTTACCAATTCCCGAAGTGGCAAAATATAATCTTGCGGTGCTGTAAACTGTGTGCGCACATTCAAACCGGCTTCAGCCACTTGTCGAACCGCCTCTTTATAATCAGCGGCGACATGGTGCTTGGTTTGCACAAATTCCACCGCTTCACTGTCGGAAACCACAAAACCTTTAAACCCAAACTGATTACGAAGCAATTCAGTCAGAAAATAATAGCTGGCACTCACGGGCACGCCATCCCAATCGTTGTAGCTGCTCATTACGCCCATAGGGTGCGATTCGCTCACAATTTTACGATACGGATACAAATGCAGTTGATGCATTTCGCGTGGTGCCACATGTGGGTCGGTTCGGGCATCACCATCCCGACCACCTTTGGGCACGCTATAAACGGCATAATGTTTCAGAGTTGCTGCAACACCTTGTGATTGAATACCTTCCACCATTTGTTGACCAAGCGCAGTAACATGATACGGCTCTTCACCGTAGCATTCCAGCACCCGTCCCCAGCGCGGATCACGCGCCAAATCGAGAATGGGCGCATATACATTGGTGTAACCCAATGCTTTGGCTTCACGCCCGGCAATTACACCAGCTTGTCGAACCAATGCTTTATTCCAGGTACTACCAATGGCAATGGGTGCAGGAAGTGGCGTGGCTCGGTCGTGATTCAAACCGTGAATGCCTTCGTTGGAAAAATCGACAGGAATGCCCAATCGGGTTTCTTCTATAAACCAACGTTGAATGGTGTTGATTGCTTCAGCATGTTTGCTGTAAGGGTAAGAATATTGCGTTGTTTTTAGTCCGT
>CAZEEB010000165.1:0-5105 GCA_964511245.1 uncultured Paludibacter sp. | reverse complement strand
TAAACTAATAATTTTTGTTATGGATTGAGGCATGTAATTTCCAAATATCATCCCAATTAACATAGCCAGAAAACCTCCGATTAAACAAAATAGAAAAATTGGGCGAATTGATGGAATTGTAGTAAGTGCTTGCCAAGTTCTGAGGAATACTAATCCATTTAAAGTCAGCATTATAGTAAAAAATATTATAAAAAAAAATGTTTTCATTGAGTATAAATTAATTTATTAAAAAATACAAGTATTGAATTTAACGCTTAAAACTGAATATTGTTTTATTTTCAAGAAAATGTTTTTGCCGGAAACACTCTTATTTGATTTAAAAAATAGCAAAATAAAGGCTTCCCGAATTAGAGAAGCCTTTATGAAATGTAATATAAATCAAATCATTTTATGCCCAATTTCTTTAAAATAGCTTTAGGAATAGCATCTTTATGTAGCAGTATATCAATGGTTTTGTGTTTCACAAATGTTTCGCTGGCATACCAAATACCCTTGTATTTAGAATCAGTTCCCCATGAATTCTTTACCAAATAATATTTTGTTCCATTTTGGTCGGTGGCAGTACCAAAAATTACCATTCCGTGGTCATCTGTTGTTTGAAAATTATCAAATCCCTGTTGCCTGATTTCTTGAGTTACTTTAATTTCGGGCTGTGGTCCTTTTATTTTGTACACTTTTTCATCAATTTCTTTTTGAGTAAAATTGAGCCATTTTGCCTGATCTGTACCGGGCAAATTTGATACTTTTGTTTCAGGATCAACTGCGATTCCTTTTCGGGTAAAACCTTTTTCACTAACGTCAGAAGCCCAAGCAACACAATATCCATTATTTATGGCATTGTCAAAAATGCTCATCAGTTCATCTATTGGCACATTATACGATTCAGCCCATCGCCAATTATCCGGAATTTCCACCGGAAATGCCTTATAAAATGGATGGTGTGTAAATGAGGTCAATGAAATATAATCATCCATGTTTAACCCAAGTGAATTAAAGTAACTCATCGGGCTGAATTTTTTTCCTTCTATACTAAATTCATTTGGACATTTACCCAAATATGCATCTAAAATGCCGTCGAAACCGGCTTTCCACGCAGTAGATAGTTTTTTATTAGGGTTCGACACAATTACTGAAACATAGGATTTTGTTAATGCATCCAATTCGCCATGTTTATGGTTTTCTTCACCATAATTAAGTCCTTTCATTTCATTTTCAGGAACAATTCCATAGTTTTTTAATGCATAAATCACATCGTAAAACGAGCCTCCTTCGGCAAAGTTAATAGTTCCATTCATACGAACATATTTATCAGCTTTATCAGAATATGTTCGATGTACCACATACATTTCAGACAAATCGGTTTCTGGTTTTCCCATTCGTAACAATTCAGCTTCGAAAAAACCAAGAGTTGAAAAACACCAGCATGTACCCGAACTGGCTTGATTTTTTACCGCTGTAATTTTATTCTGCTTCACAATGGAAAATCTGAAACTATCTACACTGGCAGTATCTTTTTCAGCCTTTTGAGCAAATGAGCTTAGGCTAATTGCCAAAAAGCTAAAGAACAAATAAACTCTTTTAACTTTTATTCCAATCACTTTAGGGGAATTGAAGTTTAATTCAAAAATCGAATAACTACTTTTGATTTTCATGCTTGATATTTTTTTAGTTTTTAACGCTTATTTATTCGGTATATTTTCCAATGTTGCCAATAGGTAATCCCAAAATTTCTGCACAGTGGCGATATTCACTTTTTCATCAGGCGAATGTGGATACCGAATTGTTGGTCCAAATGATATCATATCCATTTTAGGATAATGAGTTCCTAAAATACCACATTCCAATCCGGCATGAATTATCATCACTTTGGGTGTTTTCCCAAATTTATCTTCATACACTTTGCTCATAACTTTCAAAATTGGCGACTCCAAATTAGGCTTCCATCCGGGATATCCACCCACCAATTCAACTTTGGCTCCTGCAAGCGAAAAAACGCTTAACACCATTGATGCTAATTCTTCCTTACGACTTTCAACTGAACTTCGAATAAGACAGCGAACAATAATTGATTTAGTATCCGATTTAATAATAGCTAAGTTATTCGAAGTTTCCACTACTGTTGGAAGTTCGGGAATAAAACGCGAAACACCATTAGGACAAGCTGTGATAGCATTAATCAAATCATCTTGAACCTCCTCGGGAATTAAACCGGATGGCAAATTAACCTGCTCTACTGAAAATGAAATTTTATCCTCAACACCATCGTATTCTATACTAAAAAGTTCTTCACATTCACGAACAAAATCAATAACTTCATCAACTCCTTCTTCAGGAACCGTGATTATTGCAAATGCTTCACGTGGAATTGCATTGCGTAAACTTCCACCGTCAATACTTGCCAAACGCACTTCAAGTTCAGCCACAGCTTCTTTCAGAAAACGGAACATCAATTTATTGGCATTTGCACGTTGTAAATGAATATCTACGCCAGAATGTCCTCCTTTGAGTCCGGTAAGCGAAATTTTTAATGCAACATCACCCTCTGGAATTTCAACTTCATTGTATCGAAAAGTTATATCGGCATCAATTCCACCGGCACAGCCCACATAAAGTTCACCTTCATCTTCCGAGTCCATATTTATGAGTATGTCGCCCTTCAAAAAATTAGGTTGTAACCCAAAAGCACCAAACATACCCGTTTCTTCGTCAACGGTAATAAACATTTCGATGGCTGGATGCGAAATTCCAGAAGACTGGAGAATTGACATGGCAGCAGCTAAACCAATTCCGTTATCAGCTCCAAGGGTTGTGTCGCGGGCTGTGACCCATTCGCCATCAATGTAGGCATCGATTGGGTCGGTTTGAAAATTATGAGTTACATTGCTGTTTTTTTGTGGCACCATGTCCATGTGAGCCTGCAATACCACTGCTTGCCGATTTTCCATACCTTCAGTGGCCGGTTTACGAACAAGTACATTTCCTATTTCGTCGCGAAGTGTTTCCAATCCGAGCGATTTTCCGAAACTTTCCAGAAAATCTCCAATTTCTTCTTTTTTGTGTGATGGACGTGGCACTTGAGTGAGAGAATAAAAATTTTGCCAAAGCGCCTTTGGCTCTAATTGCCTGATATCATTTGCATTCATTTTTCTATAATTTACATTTGGTTTATTCTTGAATAATTATTATATTTATCTGTATGCAAATATCCGTATTTTTTTTAAAAAAATGCTTTGAAAACGAGATTATTTAAAGAAAATTGAAATAGTATTCAATTCTAAACTTTTACCAAAATGCGAGTTTATGCAATTTACTTACTTTCTATTATTGTTTATATGTATCTGCAGTAAAACTGTAATAAATACCTGAATTAATTATCAATTTGTAATTTGAGATGAATTAATGAAAAATTTCTCTAATTACTGCAATATTTATATAGACAAACGGAATTTATTTGGTAATTTTGCGGTCGAAATGAAAAATTTATGATTTTACAATTAATTTATTATATTAACAATGGATTTAAAAGATACGTATAAATTTGTTACTGCCGAAGAGGCAGCAAGCTATGTAAATAACGGTGATATTATAGGTTTTAGTGGCTTCACGCCAGCCGGCTGCCCTAAAGAAGTACCAACGGCAATTGCTAACAGAGCTGAAGCTTTTCATGCAGATGGCAAAGAATTTAAAGTTGGAATATATACCGGAGCATCTACAGGAGATTCGTTAGATGGAGCGCTAGCAAGAGCCAATGCTATATTATTTCGCACCCCATATCAGTCTAATAAAGATTTAAGATCGGCTCTAAATGATGAACGAGCTCCCTATTTTGATATGCATTTATCTTCAATAGCACCACATTTACGCTTTGGATTTATGCCAAAACCAAAATTTGCAATTCTAGAGGTATGTGATTTAACTTCCGATGGCGAATTGGTATTAACTACCGGTGTTGGAATTTCGCCTACAATAGCCGGACTTGCTGATTTCATAATTTTGGAATGGAATCATAATCATCCAAAAGAGCTTAGAGGTTTCCATGATATATTTGAACCAGCCGACCCGCCACATCGCTTGCCAATGACGCTTCTCAGTCCGTCAGATCGTATGGGAATTCCTGTGGTAAAGGTTGACCCAAAAAAAATACTTTGTGTGGTAGAAACCCATCGCGACGATGAAGTGAGCGGCTTTACTCCTACCGATGAAGTAACCGATAAAATTGGTCAAAATGTCGCAAATTTTTTAGCAAACGAAATAAAATCAGGGCGCATACCTACCGAATTTTTACCAATACAGTCTGGGGTTGGCAATATAGCTAATGCTGTTATGGCATCATTGGGAAATAATCCTGATATTCCAACTTTTGAAATGTATACTGAAGTAATTCAAGATTCGGTTATAGAACTGCTTCGAAACGGAAAGATACGTTTTGCTAGCGGATGTTCTTTGACAATAACTACTCCGGTATTGAATAAAATATACGAGGATTTAGAATTTTTCAGGGATAAAATTGTACTTCGACCACAAGAAATGTCAAACAGCCCTGAATTAGCTCGTCGTTTGGGCTTAATAACCATAAATACTGCACTCGAAGCTGATATTTTTGGCAATGTAAATAGTACGCACGTTTTAGGCTCAAAAATGATGAACGGCATTGGTGGGTCAGCTGACTTTACACGTAGTGCTTACATTTCTATTTTCACCACACCATCCACAGCTAAAAAAGGTGATATAAGTGCCATTGTGCCAATGGTTTCGCATGTTGATCAAAATGAGCATTCGGTAAATATAATAATAACCGAACATGGTGTAGCCGATTTACGTGGGAAATCACCTATTCAGCGAGCTGAAGAAATAATTGAAAACTGTGTGGCACCAGAATATAAAAGCATGCTTACCGATTATCTGGCTTTATCCGGACCAACACATACACCTCATAATCTTCAAGCCTGTTTTGGAATGCATACTCAGTTTATGAAAACCGGAAGTATGAAAGGAACTAATTGGGAAGATTTCAAATAAATAAGTTTTAGATATAAATAAAAAACCCTTTTTCAAAAAGCTTTTGAACAAGGGTTTTTTTAATTGAATTTTTGAATCGTCAGAAG
>CAZEEB010000164.1:0-5127 GCA_964511245.1 uncultured Paludibacter sp. | reverse complement strand
AGCTGATTTTCAATATTTTTTTGGCAATAAACTTGCTGGTTTGTTGTAGATAACAAACTCAAAATCAATAGTGTGTGCCATAAATATCTCATTAAAAATAAATTAGGTATTATCAATTGACTTGGACTTTGCAGTGCTTGATAGCATCCCACAGGCGGCCAAAATATCTTCACCTCTAGATCTTCTAATTGTGCAAGTTACATTATTATTTGTTAGGTAATCCCTAAAAAAAGTCATTTTTTCAGTTCCTGATGGTTTTAGTCTACATCGGGTATGGCGTGATACGGTATGAGATTAACTCGGCAATCAATTCCACGAAGTATTTTTACAATTTCAACAGCATGCCGCATTGTGTCATTTACTCCATCAAACAGAATATATTCAAATGAAACCCTACGTTGTTTACTGAAATCATATTTACGAAGTTCATCAATAACTTTTGATATTGGATATGCTTTTTCTACGGGCATGATTCGTTGCCTTTCCTCCGAAAATGGAGAATGAAGACTTATAGCCAAATGGCAATTTGATTTTTCCAAAAACACTTTCATACCGGGAATTATTCCTATCGTGGACACTGTAATTCGTCGTGGACTCAATCCAAATCCATACTCCGATGTCAATATTTCGAGTGCATTCAATAGAGGCAAAGTGTTATCAAATGGTTCACCCATGCCCATAAAAACGAGATTAGTAATCAAATCGGCTTCAGGAAGTGACATGATCTGATTTAAGATATCGGATGCAGAAAGCTGTGCAACGAAACCTTGCTTAGCTGTCATACAAAACATACAATTCATTTTACAACCAACCTGTGAAGACACACAAAGCGTTGCTCTTTCATCGTCGGGGATGTAAACAGTTTCGATAAAATGCTCCTTGTCGGTTTTAAAAAGATATTTTTTTGTGCCATCATTTGATTCAGTTGCCTGAGCAGCTAATGTGCGTCCAATAGAATAATGTTGATGGAGTAATTCTCTGTTTTTTGAAGATATATTACTCATACTATCAATGCTTAAAACTTTCTTCTTATAAAGCCACTCCGAAATTTGTTTTGCAGTAAATCCCGGCATTCCAAGTTCCGAAACTATGCTTTTTAACTCTTCAATCGTTTTGCCCAAAAGTGGAGATTTATAATGAGTTTCGTCTGTCATTTTTAAATTTAGTGTTTTAAATAGTCAATATGCTATTTTGCAAAGTTACATAAATTTGAAGATAAAAAGAAAACGGAATGAAATTACTCACTCCGTTTTTAATCATTTCAATTTTCATTTGATTTATCAGAAAAAGTTCAATCGATTATCTGTTATGTCAGCTTTATCTTTCAAATCTTGAATTATCATATACGGCAATGAATAGCTTGTCCGACCATTTAACTGCATTATTTCCATTTTTGCGTCAAATACTTGTGAGTTTTCTTTTTTATTGCCAGTTCTTACTACAAAAACCCCTGCATTGCCTTTAATCGGGTTTGACACTTTTCCAACTGCCAGCACCGACACTTTTCCTAAAACAGAAGGTTCAAATCCGGCAGTTCCAAATTGATAGGAAGCAAAATTAACTGAGTTCGCCGTTTTGATAGAATCTTTCACGAAACCTGCTATGCCTTCCAAGGTTGGTGTTTTAAGAAGTTGTGAGGCAAGATTTTTAATCATCAATTCAGCCTTTTTATCTTTTATAATTTCAGCCTTAAGCTGATCTTTTACTTTATCCAATGAGCGATACCCTTTTTTGTTTACTTCGGAACTTAATGCTACAATAAATTTTGAACCGCATTCAAAAACATCAGATACATCTCCTTTACTGCTTTTAAAAGCCCAACGAACTATCTGACGGGTTTGTGGTATGTCAGTTATTTTTTCGGTTGTTTGTAAAACATCGGTAGCAGTACGAACCATATAATTACTTTCTTTGGCTTTCTTTTCAAAATTCACTGCTTTTAAATCAACAGCAAATTGCTTTGCATCGTTGTATATTTTGCTTATCGATTTGTTGCTAGGCTCAACTTTTCTGATTAAAATTGCTAATTTTACTTTTCGACGAGGTGCTGTTTTATCTAATACTTGCATAATTTGAGTGCCTTGTGCATTCTTAACCGTAAAAACCTCATTTTTTGATTTACTGAATGCCTGAGTAGTTATTTCTTTTTCCACTCCTTGTGTACCCTCTTGCAACCAGCCTATTTCTCCACCTTTCGATGCCGTTTGTTTAACAGCCGAATATTTCATTGCCAATGCGCCAAAATCAGCTCCGGCTTTTATTGCCGAAATTATGCTATCGGTTTTTGATTCATCTTTACTTACGAGGTAAATATGGCGTAATTTAACCGAATCGGATTGCATAATTCCCGACTGAACTATCCGTGCCATTGTATAGGTGTCATTAACAAAGCTTGGACCATAAACATCGCCGGTGTTTCCTTTAAATGCAAAGTCTTTTAACTCCGCTGGTACCGTTTTTTCAGAATAATTATGAGCGTTATACATCACATCAGAATTTGAATTTACCACTCCGACTATATCATTCGTAGTTTTGAATTCGGGTGTAACCTTTGCAATCAGTGCTGCTACCTCTTTATAATCTTCAGCTAAAGGTTTTTTGTCAAATGCTACATATTTAATTTCGCAGTTTGCTTCTTGTTTATATTGTTCTTTTTGCTTTGAATACCGTTCTGCAATTTCAGTATCAGTTACTTTAACTGTAGAGTCAGGTATCAGATAGTATGGTTGAATTACATAAGCCACATCAAAGCTGCTTTTTTTAGTCTGAAAACTCATTTTAGCATCCAGTGCATTTGCAGTTACTGATTTAGAAATCAAAGCATTGTATTTTTCTTGAAGAATATTATTTTTAACTGTGTTTTCCCAAAATTTCCAATAACTTTTCAATTTTTCTATTTGTTGTTTCTGCTCTTGGTCTGTTGCCGGTTGTTCCAATGTGCTTTGAAACTGCATCAAGGCTTGGCGGCTGAATTGCCCATTTTCGCCAGCAAATGCTCTGCGTTGCATTATCAATGGGTGAATATTATTTCCAATTAATCTATCAGAAAGCTCTTCAACGCCTACTACTAAACCTAGTTTTTTGGCTTCAGCATTCAAAATTTTCTCGTTTAGCATTGTTTCCCATACAGACTGACGAAGCTGAGTCATCATTTCTTCATTCAATTCAGTTTTTCCGGTCTCAATTTTGTAAACTTCGGTCAATTGGTCAATTGCAACAGAGTATTCCTTAATATTAATATCTTCGCCTACAATTTTAGCCACATTCTCCTTCGATTTATTGAAATATGTAGAACCTTCTTTCAGGAAGTCACCTACTATAAAGGACAATAAGGCTAGTCCAACTACTACCACAAGTAAAACACCTTTGCTTCTGATCTTTTCTAATGTTGCCATTTTTTGAAATTAATTTATATTTATTGTTACTATTTTGTTTTTTTATTTGAGGGCACGAATATACATAAAAAAAATTATACTCTTATATTTTTAGCCATTTTTCTATGTTTTTTTTTGAAAAGTCGATACTATTCAACTACTAATTTTGTAAAGTAGTAAGTTTCACAAGTTCAATTCGATTATTACTTACTTTCATACATTTTATGCTAAATTTATCAATCCTTATTACTTCATTTAATTTTGGAAAATGTTGATAATTATGTAAGATATATCCTCCAATAGTCTCATAATCATCAGATTCAGGAATATTCAAATTAAAGCGTGAGTTGATAGTTTCCACTTCCAATCTGCCCGAAAAAAGATATTCCTGATCATTCAGCTTTTCGCCAACATATTCTTGAATATCATGTTCATCCTCAATCTCGCCAAAAATTTCTTCAACTATATCTTCTAAAGTTACAATTCCGGCTGTTCCTCCAAATTCATCAACAACAACTGCTATACTTTTCTTTTGAGTCATAAATATTTTCATCAGTTTCTGAGCAGCCATATTTTCAGGCACAATTGGTATTTGATTGATGTGTTTTTTCCAATCATTCTGATGCTCAAACATTTCGGAAGAATGAATATATCCAATTATATTGTCCACATCGTCTTTGAAAATAGGAATTTTAGAAAATCCGGTTTCAATAAAAGTTTCTTTCAACGCTACAATACTGCTATTAAAATCAAGAGCTACAATTTCTGTGCGAGGCACACAACAATCTCGAAGTTTAACTTTGGAAAAATCCAATGCATTCTGAAATATTTTTACCTCATTTTCGAGTTCCTTTTCACTCTCAGGATTTTCAAAACTTTCCTGAATTAAATAATTCAAATCAATGCGTGAAAAAACATTTTCTTCTGTTATTGTATTTATTTTAAGACCGAAAATACGCAATATATATATTGAAAGCCAGGTACTTAAGCGTGATATAGGGAATAATACTACGTAAAATAACAGAAGCAATCCTGCAAAAAACCGAAGAAAAAAGTTAGGATTTAATCTAAAAATTGTTTTTGGCAAAAATTCACCTGTAAAAAGCACTATAGAAGTGGCTATTATAGTTTGTATTAATGTAATAATAATCTGATTATCAATAGGTAGTAAGTAAGGAGTTAGGATTTCAGCCATAAGCAATCCATAAATTACCAAACAAATGTTATTACCTACCAACATGGTTGACACAAATTGTTGGGGATTTCGATAAAAAATTGAAAGTATGGACGATGTAATGTTACGTTGTTTCTTATCAAGTTCAAAACGAAGTTTATTGGACGTAACAAAAGCTATTTCGAGCCCTGAAAAAAAGGCAGAAAAAACAAGCGTTAAAATAATAAAAGATATAGTATTCAAAATTAGAACTCAAAAGTTATTGCACTGTAAATGATTGTTGCAAAGATACATTTTTTTTGAAGTTTGTAAGCGAAAAACATAGAAATTAATTCAAAACTCAGCTTAATGTAAATTTCAATATTCTAAACTTATATTCACTTTAAAAATTACAAAAACAGCTTAATATTCACATAAAAAACAGTATATCAAATCATTACATATACCACTACATTAATAACAAATTTTATTTGAAACAGGATTTGTAATTTTAAAAAAAAACCGTATCTTTGCATCCGCTTTTGAAAAATGATCTAGTAGCTCAGCAGGTAGAGCACATCCCTTTTAAGGATGGGGTCC
>CAZEEB010000163.1:0-5130 GCA_964511245.1 uncultured Paludibacter sp. | reverse complement strand
TTCGAGAATTGTGAATTGCTTTAACATCAGAAAATCAGATGTTGTATATGGTAACCTGGTATATCAATCGAAAGATGAAGAAAATAAAAAAACTATTCGTTACTGGCGAAGTAATGTATTTAGCCCCGATTGTTTAAAATGGGGCTGGATGCCACCACATCCTACTTTATATTGCCGCAAAGAAATATACGAAAAATGGGGTTTGTTTGATGATTCGTTTAAAATTTCTGCTGATTATGATTTCATTTTACGAATTTTTAAACAGCCCGATGTGTCAAAATCTTTTCTCCCAACCATTATGGTAAAAATGGATGTTGGTGGTGTTAGTAATGGTTCTGTTAAAAATCTCATTAAAAAATCAACTGAAGATTTTAAAGCCATACGAAAAAATAAAACCGGAAATATTTTTACTTTAGTTTATAAAAATATTCGCAAAATTAGTCAGTTTAATAGTTATAGAAACTGTAAAGTGAAATGCTGAATGCTTCAATAGTAATTTATAATCATTCAGTTTCAGAAATTACTTTTCTTATTGAAACCTTACGGAAATCAGAATTGGTTTCCGCTATTTTTTTGATAGATAACTCTCCTCTACAAAATTCTGATTTTGAACAGCTCGAAGTGATTTATCTTCATAATGATAAAAATATTGGTTATGGAGCCGCTCACAACATAGCCATTCAACAAACCATTAGCCAAAACTTAAATTATCACCTTGTTATCAACCCCGATATTTCTTTTGATGCTGCTATTCTAAGCAAAATAATTCACTTTATGGATTCAAATCCGAAAGTTGGACATTTAATGCCTAAAGTATATTATCCAACTGTTGAAATTCAATATCTCTGCAAATTGCTTCCAAGCCCTTTTGATTTAATTTTCAGAAGATTTTTACCTCAATCCTGGACAAAAAAGAGAATGGAAAAATTTGAACTCAGAAGCTTTGGCTACAATCAAATTATGGATGTTCCTTATCTTTCCGGTTGTTTTATGTTTTTGCGTACAGAGGCTTTGAAAAAGGTAGGATTATTCGATGAGCGTTTTTTTATGTATCCCGAAGACATTGATTTGACACGCCGCATTCACCGTGAATTCAGAACGGTTTATTATCCCGAGGTTAGTATTGTTCACCATCATGCCCGCGATTCTTATCTCAATCTAAAGATGTTATTGATTCACTCGAAAAACATTATCAAATACTTTAACAAATGGGGCTGGATTTTTGACCGAGAACGAAAAATAATAAATCAAAAAACGCTTAATCAATTTAAAAATTGATACATTTGCAATCATAAATTATTATTTTAAAAGCTATGCATTTCAGTTTGATTCAAATTACAAGTGCCTTTATGGTGCTTTTTGCCATCATTGATATTTTGGGTTCAATACCTATAATACTGAATATCAAGCAAAAAGGGATGGTTGTTCATTCATTCAGAGCCAGTTTGGTGGCCTTGTTTATTTTAGTGGCCTTTTTATTTGGTGGTGAAGGTGTGCTTCGGCTTTTTAATGTTGATATTCAGTCGTTTGCTGTAGCCGGTGCACTCGTTATTTTTATTTTTGCATTGGAAATGGTGCTCGATATTGAAATTTTCAGAAACAAAGGTCCAAAAGGGGGTTCGTCTATTGTACCCATTGCTTTTCCACTTATTGCCGGTCCGGGCTCCTTTACTACCTTGCTTTCATTGCGTGCTGAGTATGCCACCGAAAACATTATAGTGGCCTTAGTTTTGAATATGATTTTAGTTTTTGTAGTGTTAAAATCAACGACTCAAATCGAGAAAATTATTGGAGAAGGTGGTATGTATATTTTACGGAAATTTTTCGGAATCATTTTGCTGGCAATTGCCGTTAAATTGTTTACATCAAATTTAGGATCGTTGCTTTAAAACCACCAGATTTTATAATCAGTTTTGAAAAAAAGCTTACTGAATATGTTTTCAGTAAGCTTTTTTTGTGAATGAGTTTTCCTTGGTTGCCGAAATATACGGTTTTTTATTCCAACACTTCGTTGTCGTGCATTTCTTTCATAAATGTCACAAAATCATTTTTTCGGTCAGAATCCATCCATTCCAAACTACGGCGTGGATGAGCATTCAATGCACCGGAAATCAGATACGGAATATGATACCCCCAATCTATCTGTGATTGCATTGGATGTACATAGTCTTGAATTACCTGCAACAATGGCAGCAATCGATATTTTGGGTTTTTCAAGAAAGCAATTAAAATTTCCACCGGACAATTGCCAGCTCCACGACCAAGCCCAAGCAAAGTGGCATCAAGCATGGTACAGCCTTCTTTCAGCGCTGTTATGGTATTCGACATGGCTAATTGCATATTATTGTGTGCATGAATTCCAATTTCTTTTCCGGGTAATGCTTTTCTGTATTTTTGTACTAAATGTTGTACCGAATCAACATACATACTACCAAAGCTGTCAACTGCATAAAAAACTTTTACTCGTGATTTGGCTATATCTTTCAACGCTTCGTCCAGTTCCAGTTCGCCAACTGTCGAAACAGCCATCATATTTATACATACTTCGTAACCCTTATCCATGCAATGATGAGCTAATGCAATGGCTTTATCCACCTGATGTACATAACAAGCAACCCGTATCATATCCAATAAGCTGTCGGCAGCCATTGGTATATCGTCAAGGTCAATTCGACCTATATCAGCCATGGCAGAAAGTTTCAGATTTGTTTCATTCTTGCCTACAATGCGTTCCAGATCTTTTTGATGACAGAACTTCCACGGACCCATTTCTTCACGACTAAACGCTTTTTCGCTGCTCAGATAGCCTATTTCCATATAATCAATTCCGGCTTCTACACAGGCATTATAAACTCCGCGAACAAATTCGTCCGAAAACTGCCATTTATTCATTAATCCACCGTCGCGAACGGTGCAATCCATTACTTTAATTTCTTGTTTGTACATTTTATATTTAGTTTCCAATTTATTAATTTCCAATAAGCAATTATCTCAATCTTAAGCCCCTTTAGGGGTTTTGGGCTTCTTTTTCAGAATCTCTAGTTCTTTTCCAATATTATGATCTACCAGAAAGCGATAAATTTGTTCGAAAGTTTCTTTATCCAACCCATGCTCTTCGGCCCATTCTCCACGAGCTTTGATAACATGGTTTTTACGATCCTGTGCAATAACGCTTTCAAGGTCATTTTTATATTTTACGATTTCGCTCACGTATTTAAAACGCAACCCGAAAAGCGCAATGATTTCTTTGTCAATCAAATCGATTTGATGACGTATTTCCTCTTTTGAAGTACATTCGGAAGGAGATTTAGATAATTTCAAAGTTAAAACAGGGTCTTGTAAATAAATTGCGCAAAAATAGTGATTTTGTTTCAAAGTTTAAAACAAAAAACGGTAAATAGTTTTAAATTGATATTTTTTAGCACTAAGACTCTGAGATTTCTAAGTCTAAAAAAGAAAAAAAGCCGGTGACTTGATCCTAATTCAAATCATCGGTTATACTGTTAAACTATCAATTGACAACTGTCAATTATAGCAATTCCACACTGCGTTTTACAAAGTTGGCCAATGCTTCGCCCTTCAGCATATTGTTTGCAAGTAATGCTAAATCAATCAGTTGACGAACTTGTTTATTGTCATTTGCAAATGATTTCAGAATTACTTTTTTCTTATCAGTCAGTTCCTGAATTTGTTTTTCCAACTCTTCAATCTGTGCCTTTTCTGCTGTTGGAATTTCTTCGTCTTTTTTGCCTTTATGGTTTTCTTTTAAAACCTCTTTTTTGCTTTCAGCCAATGCAATTTCAGTTGCAAGTGGTTTCACTTCTGCTCCGCTAGCGGTTTCTTCATCTGCCAGCAGTTTTTCAATAACCGGATGAGCAGTATTTACCACCAGGTTGTAACTGTCGGGCATTTCGCCATAGAAACTCATCATACCGCCCTGCAAGGCCGACATTTCTTTCATACGACGCATAAACTCGTTTTGAGTTACAAAAACCGGATTTGAAGTTGGAGCTAATTGCTCAAAAGTAACAATGAAATTGGTTTTGTCCAACGCCGGAATCTGTGAATCAAAAACAGTAACCAATGCATCACGCTGGTTGTCAGTTAATGAAACTTTCTCCACATCATCTTTCTGAATGATTTTGTCAATCACATCGCTGTCCACACGTACGAAACGAGTTTTTTCAAATTTCTGTTCCAATTGACTAACCACATGAACATCCAACTGTCCGTCCATAATCAGCACATCGTAACCTTTGTCTTTGGCGTGTTGAATGTAGCTGTATTGTTCGTCTGAATTGTTGGCATACAGGTAAATAAGGTCGCCGTTTTTGTCTTTCTGGTTTTCGCCCACCAGCGTTTTGTATTCTTCGAAGGTAAAGTATTTGCCATCAATGTTTTTGAGTAAGGCAAATTTTTCGCCACGTTCGTAGAATTTCTCATCGCTGAGCATTCCGTATTGAATAAAAACTTTCAGGTTGTCCCATTTTTCTTCGAAAGCAGTGCGGTCTGCTTTGAAAATTTCAGCCAAACGGTCGGCAACTTTTTTGGTAATGTGACTTGATATTTTCTTTACATTACCGTCGCTTTGCAGGTAACTTCGCGAAACATTCAACGGAATATCGGGTGAGTCGATAACTCCGTGAAGCAAGGTAAGGTATTCAGGCACAATGTTTTCAACATGGTCGGTAACATACACCTGATTGCAGTACAACTGAATTTTGTTGCGTTGCATGTCGATGTTATTCTTGATTTTCGGGAAATAAAGAATACCGGTGAGGTTGAACGGATAATCCACGTTCAGGTGAATATGAAACAATGGATCTTCGGCCATTGGATTCAGCTCGTGGTAGAATTTGTTGTAATCTTCGTCTGTCAAATCGGCAGGTTTGCGTGTCCAGGCAGGATTAGTATTATTGATAATGTTATCCTCGTCTTTCTCCACATTTTTGCCATCTTTCCACTCTTTTTTCTTGCCAAAAGCAATTTCGATTGGAAGGAATTTGCAGTATTTTGTCAGCAATTCCTGAATTTTCGATTCTTCCAGGAAGTCTTTGTTATCGTCATCGATGTGAAGCACGATATCTGTTCCACGATCGGCTTTGATAGTATCTTCGAGCGTGTATTCAG
>CAZEEB010000162.1:0-5147 GCA_964511245.1 uncultured Paludibacter sp. | reverse complement strand
CATGGCTTCGGAAGCTTGCATGATGGGAGTGCCCTATTTGTATATTAATCCGCTACAAAATCTTGGTTATATAATGGAACAGCTAAAAAGCTATCCGGAAATGGCAAGTGCATGTGCCGATGGTGAGAAGGTGATGGGATTGCTCATGGATAGATTGAATCATTTGCCGGATAAGGATACAAAAGAAAGCATAAAACAAGCTATAGAACATTCTACAATAAATCCTACAAGTTACTTGGTTTGTTTTGTTGAAGATTTTATGAAGAAGAATAAAAAATAAAGTTTTACTATAAGAAGTTACAAATATTTAATGATATATTTTAAACACAATAGTCCACATAGAAAAATGGTAATAAAAAAGACTTAGTTCACATAGTAAAAGCATCTGACGATGCTTTTGGATGGTCTGAAATTATACCGATTGTCGGGATAATGCTATGTGTTCTTAGTCTTATGGTCTTTATTCAAAACTATTGTGGTCTATGTGAAGAAATACATATCAATAATAATTCTCATTTACTTAACTATAAATTCACTAACCACTTCTTTATGTCCCTTTTTAAGTGGACGAGCGGAGGGGTTCACTAATCACTAATCGTTTATCACTAATCACTAACCACTACCTTGAACATATTAATCGATATAGGCCATCCGGCTCACGTACATATTTTTAGAAATTTCGCACATGAAATGATGGCTAAGGGACATAAAGTCCTGTTTACTTGTCGCGAAAAGGAGTTTGAGATTAAGCTGCTTGAAAGCTATGGTTTACTGTACAAATCATTTGGTAAAAAATACAATAGCATGATAGCTAAATTTTGGGGTATGATAAAATTCGATATACAGGAATTTATTGTCGGCCTGAAATTTAAACCCGATATTTTGCTGAGTCACGGCTCAATGTATGCTGCCCATGCCTCTTTCCTGTTGGGCAAACCACATATTTCGGTGGAAGACACTTTTAATTTTGAACAGATACGGTTATATAAACCTTTTACCAAAATAATATTAACATCGGATTACAACCATCCATTGAAGTCTGAGAAAGTAGTAACTTATCCGGGATATCACGAATTAGCCTATTTACATCCCAGTCGATTTTTAGCTGATAAAAGTATATTACAAGAATTAGAAGTTCAAGAAAACGAGAAATATGTCATTTTTCGCTTGGTATCATGGAATGCAACTCATGATATTGGTCATAGCGGTTTATCACATAACAATATTATCAAAGCAATCGGCGAATTTAGCAAATATGCCAAAGTGTTTGTATCGTCTGAATCGAAATTGCCAGCCCAATTGGAAAAGTACAAATTGAATATTGCCCCCAACAGAATTCACGATGCGATTGCCTTTGCTTCTTTGGTATTTGGAGAGAGTTCTACCATGTCGGAAGAAGCAGCCATGCTTGGAGTACCTTCCATTTATATGTATAACCTGGGTACAATCCTTACCAATCATTTGGAAAAACAGTATGGTTTAATGTTCAATTTTTCTGAATCGCATGATGATCAACTTTTGGCTATTGAAAAGGGTTTGGAGCTGCTTGTATCATCTGATATTAAAAATATTTGGAAACTAAAAAAAGAAAAAATGTTGGCAGATAAAATAGATGTAACGGCATTTTATGTGGACTATGTGGAAAAATACCTTAGAGATAATTGACAATTAATAATTAACAATTAACAATTAAAAATTAATAATTTGTAAATTTACACTGGAATGATATTATTTTGAATGCTAAGCTGTTAAGGCCGGTTTTCTTTGTTTCTTAGTGACTTTGTGCCTTCGTGTTTAAAAAATTACAAAACCGAATTATAAAACATTAACATGCAATTTTGATTGTTGAATGGAATTAATACTATTTTTGCCGAAACTTTTTGCTTGCTCATTTGTTTAAAAACTAAATGAAAAAACTATTTTCCATATTATTTGCTGCATTGATACTCCTTTCGGGGATGCATCTAACTGTGGCTACGCACTTATGTGGAGGAGAAGTTTCGCAGGTAAAACTATCGTTTGCACACGAAAAAGCCGGTTGTGCTATGTGTGCGGATGAACAAACAAGTTCAACACGCAAAACACTTTCTAATGAGGGCTGCTGCAAAGACGAAATGTCATTTTATGCAGTTGATAATAACTACAGCCCGTCAAGCTTACAAATCAATCACACTGCAAATGAACTGTTGCAGGTGTTTGATATTCCCAGAACGATTGGAATTCAATTTCTACATACGAATTCTGCTACAAACACAAATGTACAGCCACCCGGTAACTATATTGCCAGCGCTGTAAGCCTCCCTGACATTTGTGTATTTCGCATTTAAATTTATGTCCTGCCCCTAATTATTCCCTTCGGTCATGACCGTTGGTTCCCCTAAAGGGGACTTTAAGAGTGCATCTTAGAAGTGTTTCGTGATTGAAATACCTCTTTTCTTTGTATCTATTCAACAAAGCATTTATTATAAACTTGGTCTTCAAGTTCCCAAATGATATTTTCCTTTTTCTTTCTCCATTTGGAGAAAGTACCTGAAGGGGGATAGAGGTCCGGGGTTTGGGGCCTCCTAATTACATCCAAATGAAAACTTTAAAATTAATTATCGCTATTGTATTGGTATCGGTTGGATTCACTCTGGCTTCATGCAGCGAAGACCCGGTTAGCCTGCTAACAGATAAAACATGGGTGATTGAATCGGTAAACATGGCTGGAATGGATATGACAGCTGCCGAGATATTGGCAAGTGAAGGTGCAGAATACCAAATGACATTAAAAGCTGATGGTAGTCTTGTATTTGCTGATAATATGGGCATGAATCCTAAAACCGGTTCATGGCAATTTCAGAAAAATAAAACTCAATTCGTGGTTTCAGGCTTTGAGCCAGGCAAATCGGATGTAAATAGCATTAATAAACTGACAGCTACTGACCTTTGGTTCTGGCACATGGATGGCACCGACAAAATGATTATGCATTACAAAGCAAAATAAAATTCAATTATAAATAATAGCTATTATTTCGATTAAATTGTTATAAATCAGAAATATAATTACTTAACACGAAGACACGAAGACACAGAGTAATAAAATGAGTTGTATGCATATTAATTTGTTGTTAGTTGAGACACGAAGTATAAAACTTATCTGTTTTATTTTCTGAAAGTTAACTAAAACACAACGCCATTAAAAAACAAGTTTTTTTATCTTCGTGTTTTTTTTATATCTTATTAAAAATATTGGTGTCTTCGTGACTTCGTGTTTATTTATAATACTGAATTTAAGCACTATAATTTCTTATTCGATTTAAACTCTAATTTAAAATACTTAATTAAAATGAAAACATTAAAATTAGTAGTAGCCATTATGGCACTAAATATTTCTACTGTAGCTTTTGCTGCAAGTAAAACAGAAACCATCAAAGTATCGGGCAATTGCGAAAGCTGTAAAGCACGCATAGAAAAAACAGCTTTAGTAGATGGTGTAACCAAAGCAGATTGGAATCAAAAAACCAAAGTACTTACTTTAGTTTATGATGCTTCAAAAGTAAAAACTGACGATGTGCAAAAGAAAATAGCGGCTGTGGGTCATGATACGCCAAAGTACAAAGCTACAGATAAGGCTTACAACGCACTTCCGGGCTGCTGTAAGTACAGATAATAAAGCCCCCAAACCCCCTAAAGGGGGAATAAATATTAGTATTGATTTGTACAATATAATAAGATGAATACAGAAAACAAAATGCCAAACGATAGTAACTCCAACTCCCCCTTTAGGGGGCCGGGGGGCAGTTCGGGGGGCCTTTTCAACAAACTCGTCAAATATTTTCTCGAGCACAGGCTGATTACCTTTATCTTTCTGATTGCCTTTGTGCTGATGGGAATCACGTATTCGCCGTTCAATTGGAAAACAGGGATGATTCCCCGCGATCCGATTCCGGTGGATGCCATTCCGGATATTGGTGATAATCAGCAAATCGTTTCTACTGAATGGATGGGTCGCTCGCCCAAAGATATACAGGATCAGATCAGTTATCCGCTGACTTCTGCCTTACTTGGCATTCCGGGGGTGAAAACTATTCGGAGTACGTCCATGTTCGGCATGTCGTTTATCTACATTATTTTCAAAGATAATGTGGAATTCTACTGGAGCCGGTCGCGCATTCTGGAAAAACTGAACTCGTTGCCTGCCGGGACATTACCGCAAGGTGTTCAACCATCTTTAGGACCCGATGCTACTGCACTTGGCCAGATTTTCTGGTACACGCTCGAAGGACGCGATCCGAAAACAGGGAAGCCCAACGGTGGTTGGAATCCGCAGGAATTGCGAACTATTCAGGATTTCTATGTAAAATACAGTCTGTCGGCTGCCGAAGGTGTTTCGGAAGTAGCTTCGGTGGGCGGTTTTAGCAAGGAATATCAGGTGGATGTAAATCCCGAAGCGTTGAAAGCTTTTGGCGTTTCGGTGATGGATGTAATGAATGCCGTCCGCAAAAGCAACCTGGATATTGGTGCAGAAACCGTGGAACTGAATAATGTGGAATACATTATCCGTGGACTTGGCTACGTGAAGAGTCTGGATGACTTGGATAACTCGGTTGTTTCAGTGAGGAATAATATTCCGGTGCGCATCAAAGATGTTGCGCGGACTTCCTTTGGCCCGGCTACCCGTCGCGGTGGACTGGATAAAGCCGGAAGCGAAGCCGTGGGAGCGGTGGTGGTGGCCCGTTATGGTTCCAACCCGATGGAAGTAATTGGCAATGTAAAAGCCAGGATCAAAGAAATTGAAGCCGGATTGCCGCAAAAGAAACTGGCCGATGGTAGCATTTCGAAAGTAACTGTAGTTCCTTCCTACGATCGCACGGGTCTGATTAAAGAAACGATTGGAACGCTTGAATTGGCTCTTTCGCACGAAATCCTGATTAGTATCATTGTCATTATTGTTTTGGTACTTAATCTCCGGGCTTCGGTTATTGTTGCCGGATTGTTACCGCTGGGCGTGCTGATGACTTTTATTCTGATGCATTTTTTCCATGTGGATGCCAATATCGTGGCCTTGTCCGGTATTGCCATTGCCATTGGAGTGATGGTGGATATTGGAATTGTGGATGTGGAGAATATTCTGCGGCATCTGGAAATGCCCGAGAACAAAGGCA